>JBOIFZ010000181.1:0-8664 GCA_050741735.1 Burkholderiales bacterium | reverse complement strand
GTCGCATCCCCGCAAGCGGGGCGGCTGTCGAGGCGGAGCAGGGGCCCCAACTTTACTTGGGGATGCGACCTGAGATCAGACGCAAAAGGGATCGTCCGCCGCCCTCGATCGCCTCCGAGGTCAGATCCCCGAACAGAAAGCGTTCGGGGCCCCTCTTCCGCTCTGCGGCGATCCCTGCTCAACGTTCCACCGGCCCCCGCCACTGTCAAGGACTCGCGCCTTGCCTGACACCGATTTCGCGGGTTTTCCAATCAATGATGGATTGTTCCCAAATGAATATGATGTCCGACTTCCAAGGTTCGAAAGTTATCCCACGAATCAGCGGAACAGGACACTAGCCACGTATTATATGCCGCGCACGACCGGATACTTGCGCGCGTTGATCACCATCTTGTCCAGCGCGGCCTCCACCGGATCGATGTCCAGGACGTCCGCGAGCCGCACCAGGTAAAGCAGAACGTCGGCGATCTCGCGCGCCACGGCGGCGCGCTGCGGCGCGGGCAGCGCAGCGCTTTCGTCCGGGGTCAGCCACTGGAAGTGTTCCATGATCTCGGCGGCCTCAATCGCCACCGATATGGCCAGGTTCTTCGGAACATGGAACTGCTCCCAGTCCCGCTCGGCGGCAAACTGCCGCAACCGGTCGCGCAAATCACTCAGCGAATCGGGAGTTGTACTCATCGTCGTTGCCTTCACTTGACCCGTGCGGAAGGCGCGTCACCGGTCTGGCGCGCAAGAACAATCAGGTAACCGAGCGCGAGAAAGGGCCATAGTGCCGACAGCAGTCGCGTCATGCCGTTGAAGCTGACGTAATGTCCGTGCCGCCAAACTTTCAACGCTGCGACCAGATAGGGATTCTCCGGGGCGAGGTTCACCACAACCAGTCCGAGCACAAGGCAGACCACAGCGGCCCGGATGAGAACGCTCCTGGGGGCGCGCGCCAGCAGCAGCCACGCCGCGACGCCGATCGCGAGCCCAAGCAGCGACCCCGGCGTCAGCCACAGTGACGGATTGCCGGGAATGAACAGCGCCAGGGAAGCGATGGTTTTCAGCGCCAGAGCCGCGGCGGTCAGCGCAATGAGCGCGACCGCGCAACCGAGGAACGATCGTGCGAGTGCGGCGAGCACAAATGCCACGCCGGCAAAGTTGAGCGCGGCAACAGCGGCTTCCAGGTAACGGTAGGACTCGGCCGAATAGCTCACACTGACTTCGCCCGGCACAAGGTGACGCAGATCGCCGTTGCCGAACAGCCAGATCTCCGCGTTGAGCTGGGTAAACAGCCACAGCGCCAGGAGCACGAAGCCGTAGTCCGTCGTTGCGCCGGGCAGAAAGTAACGTCCACGCAACCGGAACAGCTCGCCGGAAAGCAGCCAGCGTTCCCCGAATGCGTAGGCTGCAGCGGCACCAAGCACCGTCCCGCCCGCGTTGGTGAGCAGATCCACGTTGGAAGCAATGCGCGTTGGCAGATAGCCCTGCGCCAGCTCGATGAGAAGACTGAACAGCGTCCCGGCCAGCACTCCGAGCATCGCCGCTGCCCAGCGCGGCGTGCGTCCCATGAACGTCAGGGTGAGCAGCAGTCCGAGCGGAAGATAAGCGAGTACGTTGAGCGTGATGTCGGAAACGGTGACGTAAAAGGGCCAGTCAGCGAGAACGAACGCCGTCGCGTCGTCGACCGGCGAACGCCAGCCGGAGAACGGGAAGAGGCTGGCATACGCCACCAGCAGCGGGTAAGCTGCCGTGAGGTAACGCACCAGCCCGGATCTGCGCGAGTAACGCGTTGTCGGGGAGAAAAACGGACCGCTCATGTTCTTGTGTGGAGTGCGCCGGTGGCAATCAAACGAAACCGCAGACATTGGAACCTCTGATTGAGATTCTATGACATCTTCAACGGTGACGCTGACGGCATCTGCGCCCTGCATCAACTGCGGCTTGCCGAGCCGCGCGACGCGGAGCTCGTCACCGGAGTCAAGCGCGATATCGAGCTGCTCGCTCGCGTAGAGCCCGGGCCCGGAGATGAAGTTACGGTGCTCGACGTTTCGCTGGAAACGAATCGCAAGCACCTGATACGCATGCTGGAGGCCGGGGTACGTTGCCGGTATTTCGATCACCACTTCGCCGGCGTAGTCCCCAGCCATCCTCTTCTAGACGCGCACATCGACGCCGCACCTTCGGTCTGCACCAGCCTGATCGTCGATCGTTACCTGCGCGGGGAGCACCGGGCGTGGGCGGTGGTCGCCGCCTTCGGGGACAACCTGCCGGAATCCGCGTTTGCCGCAGCCGCCGACCTGCACCTTCCGGCACACGATCTCGAATTGCTGCGCGAATTGGGAGAGTGCCTGAACTACAACGCTTACGGAGAATCCGTGGAGGATCTGCATTTTCATCCTGCCGAGCTTTACCGCCGCTTGCGCCACTTCGCCGAGCCGCTCGTGTTTGCCGCGCGCGCGCCCGAATTCGACTTACTGCGCCGCGCCTACGCCGGCGACCTTGAGCAGGCGCGCACGCTGCCGGTTTTACAACGAGGTGAGGGTTGCATTGCAGTCTTCATGCCGGACCAAGCCTGGTGCCGGCGGGTATCCGGGGTGTTTGCAAACGAGCTCGCCCGGGTCCACCCGGAACAGGCAATCGCGATCCTGGTCCCGCGCGTGGGCGGATATCGGGTGAGCCTGCGCGCGCCGCGTGGCATCCAGAATCTGGCTCGGCAGTTCGAATCGGGCAGCGGCCGGGAACGCGCTGCCGGCATCCAGTTCCTGCCGGAACAGGACGTCGAGCGGCTCCTCGAATTGCTCGAGCGGATCCAGGGAAGCTCTTCGCCGCTGTCGAGTCCTATTTCGCCTTGATCTCGGTCCAGATGCGGTTGAGTAACTGGCGTTCCTTGGGCGTCATGTCCTTCAACTGCTCCAGCCGCTTCGCCGATTCCGCATCCGGGAATACCGCCTTGTTGTTCTTGATCTCCGGCTTGATGTATTTCATTGCGTCGGCGTTCGGATTGCCAGAGCCGATCATGTTGGTGAGGTCCGCGGAGTTCTTGCCGTCGAGCACGAAATCGATGAACTGATGCGCGAGGTCGGGCCGCGGCGCGCTCTTCGCGATGACCATGGCGTCCAGCGCCAGTACCGCGCCTTCCTTCGGCAGGCTGTGGCGGATGCGGAACTTCTGCTTCGCTTCCTGCGCCCCGAGGTCGGCCTGGAAGATGTCATTCGAGTAACCGTGCACCGCCCAGAGATTTCCGGTGGAGAGTTCCTTGATGTAACCCTGCGCCATGAACGCCGCCCAATAGGGCTTGGCCTTGATGATGACGTCCCTGGCCTGCTGCCAGTGCTTGGGATCGCGGTCATTCACCGAGTAGCCTAGGTACTTCAGCGCGGCCGCCATCAGCTCGCTCTGGCTGTCGAGCACCGTCACGCGGCCCTTGATCTTCCCGAGGATCCTGGGATCGAAGATTACCGCCCAGGAATCGACGGTTATGCCCAGCTCCTTCAACTTCTGCTCGTTGTAGCCGATCAGCGTGATCGACATCGCGTACGGCGCCGAATACTTGTTGCCCGGATCGAATTCGGTGTTCAGGTACTGCGGCATGACGTTCTTGAAGTTGGGGGTCTTGGTCTTGTCCAGCGGCTGCAGCCAGCCGGCCTTGGCCATGCCGGCGACGTAGTTCGAGGTGGGCACGACGACGTCGTAACCCTTGGCGCCAGCGGCGAACTTGGCGATCACTTCCTCGTTGTCGCCGTAGTAATCCTGCACTACCTTGCATTTGCAGGATTTTTCGAAGCGCGCCACCGTCTCCGGCGCGATATAGTCGTTCCAGTTGTAGAGGTGCAACTCGTCTTTCGCCAGCGCCGGCAGGCTTGCGAGCAGCAGCAGGGACAGTAGTTTCTTCATGTTCGCTCTCCGTGGTTATGGGATACCCGTCCTCGAAACGCTAAGGGTATGAAATACACGCGCCACAGTCCAGATGTAATCGGCAGGAAGATCGCAAAGTGACGGCGATTGCGTGAAACTTTACTGGCTGCGCAGGGCGCCGGGCGAAAGCCGCGAAGCAATCAATATCAGCGCCAGCGTGAGCAGCATCAGCAGCGTTGACACGGCGTTGACTTCCGGCGTCACGGCGATCTTCACCATGGTGTAGATCTGCAACGGCAGCGTGGAGGAGCCGACCCCCGCGGTGAAGAAGGTGATGACGAAGTCGTCGATCGACAGCGTGAACGCCATCAGCGCGCCGGCCACGACCCCCGGCATGATCAGCGGCAGGGTCACCAGGCGAAAGGCCTGCCACGGCGTGGCGCCCAGGTCGCGGGCCGCCTCGGTCAGGCTCTCATCCATGCCGGCGAGCCGCGAGCGCACCACGATGGCGACAAAGCCGACGCAGAAGGCGATGTGGGACAGCACGATGGACACCATGCCCAATGTAATGTTGAGCATCACGAAGAAGATCAGCAGCGAGACGCCCATGAGGATTTCCGGAATCGCGATCGGCGCCAGCACCAGTACCGGAAGCAGTCGCATCCTGTATCGGTACATCGCGTAGCCTGCCATGGTGCCGAGGACGGTGGAAACGGCGCTCGCGGTCAGCCCGATTACGAGCGAGTTCCATGCCGCCTTCAGCATCTTTTCATTGCCGAAGAGCTTCGCGTACCAGGACAGCGTGAAGCCGACCCATTCGGCATTGAGCCGCGAGTCGTTAAAGGAGTAGGCGACCACGATCACCAGCGGCGCGTACAGGAAGGCGTAGGCAAGAAAGCCGGCAAGCCAGAGCCAGGGCGAACGGCGGCTCATACCCTCGCTCTCCTGCCCACCCAGGCGGCCAACCCGGCCAGGCCCACCGCCACGACGGTCAGCACCATCGACAGCACGCTCCCGAAGGGCCAGTCGCGGGTGTCGAGGAACTGCTGCTTGATCACGTTGCCGATCATGATGCCCTCGGTACCGCCGAGAATGTCGGGAATGGCGAAAATGCCGAGCGCGGGGATGAACACCAGCGCGGCGCCGGCGTACACCCCGGGCAGCGACAGCGGAAAAGTCACTCGCCAGAAGCGCTGCCAGGCATTCGCGCCCAGGTCCTGCGCGGCGTCGAGCAGAGCCGGGTCGTGCTTCTCCAGATTGGCGTACAGCGGCAGCACCATGAACGGCAGATGCACGTACACCAGCCCGACGATCACTGCGAAGGGCGTAAACAGCAGCGACACCGGGTCGAAGCCGAAAAAGCCGATGCAGGCGTTCAGCGTCCGCACAAACACCGACTGCGGCCCGAGGATGATCATCCACGCGTAGACGCGGATCAGGAAATTCGACCAGAACGGCAGGATCACCAGTAGCACCAGCAGATCGCGGTGTTTTTTCGGGCTGCGGGCAATCAGCATCGACAGCGGGTAGGCAATGACCAGGCATACCAGCGTGGTGATGGCGGCGTAGGCAAACGACTTGATGAAAAGCTGGGTATAGAGAAAATCGGAAAAGAAGCGGCCGTAGTTCTGGACGGTCAGGTCGACATGTCTGCCGGATGCGTCCTCTTGGAACAGCGGCGCCAGGCCGCCGAACTCGCCGGGGTTGCGCAACGACGCCACCACCATGATCAGCACGGGAATGGCGAAGAACACCAGCAGATAGGCGAGCGGCGGGCCGCTGATCAGCCACTTGTGCAGGCGCGTTTGCGCGCTAGCTGACTTCATTTTTCACCACGGAGACACAGAGGCACGGAGAAGAGCGAAATCGAGAACAGTGTAAAAGAGTTAACACCGCGTTCTCCCCGATGATCGAATCCACCCGTTTTCATTGCGGTTCCTGTCTTCCTCTGTGCCTCTGTGTCTCTGTGGTTCAATCAGAACGTCAGTCGTTCAGGAAATGGCCGGCGTCGAAACGCCAGCTCACCTGCACGTCGTCGCCGGCCTCGAAAAACTTGGTGTGCCCCGCGGCGGAATTGGGTAGCAACGCCTCGATGCGCTTGCCGCCGGCAAGCTCGACGATGTACACGGTCACGTCGCCGAGATAAAGGAAGTCGTACACCTTGCCTGCAAAACGGTTCAGATCGGACCCGCCGGGCAGATCGCGGCCGATCGCCACTTTCTCGGGGCGCAACGCCATCACGCCACGCAACCCCGGTTGATCGCCTTCCACGTTGAGCGCGGAAACCTCGCCGATTCCGTCGAGAAGCACGGTCATGCGCTCGCCCCGGCAGTCCTTGATCTCGCCCTCGAGCAGGTTGCACTGGCCGATGAAATCGGCGACGAATCGGTTCTTCGGGAAGCCATAGATCTTCGACGGCTCGTCGATCTGTTCGACCCGCCCGTCGTTCATCACCGCGATCCGGTGCGACAGTGCCAGTGCTTCGCTCTGATCATGGGTCACGTAGACGAAAGTGACGCCGATTTCCTTCTGCAGGCCGATCAGCTCGAGTTGCACGCTTTCCCTTAGCTTTGCGTCCAGCGCCGCCAGCGGCTCGTCGAGCAGCAGCAGCTTGGGCCGGTTGATGAGCGCCCGCGCCACCGCCACGCGCTGCTTCTGGCCACCGGAAAGTTCATTGGGATAGCGCTTGTTCATGCCGGTGAGGCGCACGTCCTCCAGCGCCTCTTCCACCCGCCGGCTGATTTGCGCCGGGTTCGCTTTCGCCATGCGCAACGGGAAGGCAATGTTGTCTTCGACGTTCATGTGCGGGAACAGCGCGTAGCTCTGGAACACGGTGTGAATGTTGCGCGCTTCCGGCGGAATGCCGGTCATGTCCTGGCCATCGACGACGATTTTTCCGGCATCGGGGACGTCGAAGCCGGCGATCATTCTCAACAGTGTGGTTTTGCCGCAGCCGGACGGGCCCAGGAGGGTGAAGAATTCACCGGCTTCGATGCTGATGCTGACGTCGTTGACGGCGGTGAAATCGCCAAATCGACGGGTCACGTTGCCGATCTCGAGTAGCGCCATGCCCTGCCCTGTGTCCCGCCCTGATTTTGCAAAGCGGCAATTCTAGCAAGGCCTTGAAACAACGGGGACAATTTTGACCCCCAAGCGCCGGCTGGAGAGCAAAAAAATACTGCGGGTCCTGGTGGAACCCGCAGTTAAAGGCATTTCCGGCTCAAGCCTGCCACCCGACCCAGGCCGGGTGGCGTAATGCAGGAACGCTCAGAAGAACACGGCAGTGCGTAAGGTGATGGCCTTTTCGTTGTCTGCGGTACCGCCGACCACGGCGACAGGCGTATCGAATTCGGTCTGAATATAGTTCAGGTACACCCGGGTATTGGTGTTCGGAATCCACTTCAATCCGACCGTCACCGCATCCGCCTTGTTGGTCGTGCCGGCCGTCAGCACACCGGTGCCAGCGGCATTGGCGGCGGTGAAGTCGCCGGCGTCGAGAACGCTGTAGCGTACGCCGAGTTCCCACGCGCCCCAGCCGTCGGCGCCTTTTTTGAAGGCATTGTTAGGTTTGATGGCTCTCATGCCGCCGAGGGTATAGTTGTCGGCGTACTTTTCGCCGGTAATCATCCAATTCACCGCTGCGTAGTAGGAATCGATATCGCGGTCGTAGCCTACTGCCCCCGCGCTTGTACCCTGGAAATTGGCTTGCACCCATTCGCTTTGCACCTTCACCGGCCCCCATGCCAGGACACCTTCAAGTCCGGTGCGCTCGCGATCGGTATCCGCTCCGGTAAACGCGGCCGGAATGAAGAATGTAAGGCCACGGCCTTCTGTGCGCTCTGACGGCGCTGCGCCCACCGGAATGGTGCCGCTGGCGTAGTTGACGCCCAAATG
This sequence comes from Burkholderiales bacterium, assembly GCA_050741735.1. Lineage (GTDB taxonomy): Bacteria > Pseudomonadota > Gammaproteobacteria > Burkholderiales > JACQAP01 > JACQAP01. The sequence goes on along the minus strand of JBOIFZ010000181.1, from coordinate 930 downwards.
CAGGACCGCGTTGGAAAGTTCCATCATGGGCGCAAGATTCGCCGCCACGCGGGCGATAGAATCCTTGCCGTCGACGACGGAGTTGGTTTCGTCCGTGTTCTTGCCGCTACCGTTGTCGACCGCAAGCCAATAGGCAAAGGTATTCTTGACCGGTTCGCCGTAGATCATGAAGCCCTGATCCTTTTGCGGCACCAGTGCGTTGACCAGCGAGCGCTCCTGGAAGTCGATGAACCGCGAGCTGGTCAGTTCCTCGAAACTGAAAGGCATCTTGAAAGCGCCCATGCGCAACTGCACCAGATCACTGGCCTTGTAGTTCACATACGCGTACTCGAGCGTGTTGTTGGCGACGTCGCTGGTGACTTCGAACGTCCAATCGTTGTAGAGCTTGCCGCTGACGCCGAAATAGGCGCGGCGGATATCGAACGTATCCGCGGTGGCCGAAGTGGGTGTGGCAGTCGTCCCCGAATTTTCCGAGAAGCTGCGATAGTCGGCCTGAATCCGGCCGCTAAGCGAAATCGAGTGCTGCTTGTCGCCGGACTCCCAGGAAAACCCGTCCTTGAACCTGCCGGTCAGTTCGCTAGGCGCGGACTCCGCTTTTTTCGCAGCTTTCTCTGTTTCATTGGCTTCCTTGAGCGCCTGGGCGCGACGCTCGGCACGCGCTTCGGTGCGCATTTCCTCGTATTCCTTGTCGCTCAATACGCCCTTCTCGTGCAACTTGTCGAGCAGCGTTTCCGTGTCGGCGGTATACGCGGGTGCGGACAAGCCACCGAACAGCGCGGCGATCGAGGCCGCAACGATGAGGCGTTTCGGCGCCAAGTTCGGCAAACCGGGGTTTTTCGGTTTGGTATTCGATCCCATTGATGTCTCCTAAGTTAAGTAACCTGGCGCGACCACTTTCCGGCAGACCTCCGGAGGGCGGTAACGCCTGAA
>JBOIFZ010000180.1:0-4156 GCA_050741735.1 Burkholderiales bacterium | reverse complement strand
CTTCGTCGTCGGTTACATTTCCAGCGGCGATTGCCTGGCAGTTGCGCCGGTAGCCGAGGAACTGAAGAAAATCACCGTCCTGTTCGACTGCGGCACGCCGCGGGTGTTCGAGGACGCGAGCTACAAGTACGTGTTCCGCACGCGCTCTCACGCCACCATGGACGCGGTGGCGGGCGCAATGTACCTGCTGGAGTACCGGCCCGCGACCCAGAACTTCGGCGGCATACGAAAAAGCACGGCTCACCAACGCCGCACCAGCCACCGAGGAAATCATCAAGGCCTTCGAGTATCTGAGCTTCGATGCGCCCGCCGGCAAGATGATGATGAAGCTGGGCAAAGGCCACCAGGCGGTGACGGGGACGGCCTACGGCAGCACGCTCGCGGTCGACGGCCAGGTCACGGTCGGCAATATCAAATACTACCCGCTGGAGCGCGTGCAACCGCCGGAGGGCGTCAAGAGCATCGACTGGATCAAGTCCGGGATGAAGCCCGGCAAGTGGTAATCGCGCGCACGCCGACATGAGCCAGCTGCTCGCGGTCCTTATCGACGGGCTGATCTACTCTTCGTGGCTGTTCATCATCGCGGTGGGGCTCACGCTGATTTACGGCGTGATGAAAATCCTCAACATCGCCCATGGCAGCCTGTACGCGCTTGGCGCTTACAGCGCCGCTTCACTGGCCGGTTACTGGATCAACCAGGGTCACGCGCCGATGGGCAGTTACGGCGTGATGCTGGTCGCTGCGATCCTCGTCGGGCTGATCGCGGGACCGGTGATCGAACGGGGTCTGCTGCGCTTCATGTACGGCAAGGATGAAATCGTGCTGGTGCTGGTCACCTACGCGGTGTTCCTGATCCTCGAGGATTTCGTCAAGCTGGTATGGGGCGTGGATCCCTACTTTCTGTATCAGCCATACAGCCTGCTTGGCAGCTTCGATATCGCCGATCTGACCTACCCTAATTACAACCTCGTGCTGTTCGCCGCGGCGGTGCTGATCGGCGTTTTAGTAGCCTGGGTGCTCACCGGGACCCGCCAGGGCAAGATGCTGCTGGCGGTGATCCACGACCGCGAGATGTCGGCGGCAATGGGTATCAACGTTGGGCGGGTGTATTTCATCACCTTTACCGTGGGCGCGATTCTCGGTGCGCTGGGGGGTGCGCTCACCGCGCCGATGATCTCGGTGCAACCCGGCATCGGCGCGGAAACCATCGTGCTGGCTTTCGCCGTGGTGGTCATCGGCGGCCTCGGCAGCCTGCCCGGCGCGGCGCTCGCCGCCATACTCGTCGGCCTGGTGCGTTCGGCTGCGGTGCATTACCGGCCTGAACTCGACCTGTTCAGCATCTACTTCGTCATGGCAATCGTGCTGATCGTGCGGCCCAAGGGGCTGTTCAGCATTCAGGAGGCGCGCAGGATATGAAGCGCGACCTCACCGTCAGAATCCTCATCGGCGCTCTCATCGTTTTGCTGCTGGCCGGCCCGTTGCTGCCGCGCTGGGCAATGTTCCTGATCAACGTATCGCTGTGCTACGGCCTGGTAGTGCTCGGAATGATGCTGCTGATGCGCACCGGCCTGGTGTCCTTCGGCCATGGACTCTACTACTGCCTGGGGGCGTACGCGGCCGGAACGCTGGACGTGTTGTTCGGAATCTCCGATATCGCGGTAATGCTGCTCGCCGCCATTGCAGCGACCGGCGCGGTTTCGGCGCTGCTGGCGCTGCTGCTCAGGAAGTACCGCGACATCTTCTTCGCCATGCTGTCGCTGGCATTTTCGATGATCCTCTACGGCCTGCTGGTGAAGACCTCCGCATTGGGCAGCTCGGACGGCTTCAATGTGGCGGCGAAGACGCTGTTCGGGATACGGATCGCGGGCACTGAGTTCGAGCGCTACGTCATTTTCGCGACTACCGTCGTCACCGCATTTGTCGCCGCCATCTGCATCCACAGGTACCGGGGCTCACACCGCGGGCGCCTGGCCGAGGCAATCCGCGACAACGAACTGCGGGTCGAGTACATGGGCGCGTCGGTCGCCAATACCGTTCACATCAACTATGTAATGTCGGCAGTCCTGGCGGGCCTCGGTGGCGCGCTCGCCGCGATCAGCGTCGGCCACATCGATCCGGAAATGGCTTACTGGACCACCTCGGGCGAGTTCGTCTTCGTCGCCATTCTGGCCGGCACCGGCAATGTGCTGGCGCCTTTTCTCGGCGCGTTCATCTTCGAGACCATCCGCAGCTTCGCCTACGAGTACTCGCCGAATACCTGGCAAATGGCGCTCGGCATTAGCATGTTGATCGTGATCATGTTCCTGCCCGGCGGGCTGTGGTCGCTGTTCACCCGCATGCGAAAGGCGGCGTGACATGGCGATCGTTCTTGAAGCCAGGGGACTCAACAAGAGTTTCGGCGCGGTGACCGCGGCTGCGGACATCAACGTTGGCGTCGAAGGGGACAGCATCGTCGGCCTGATCGGCAGCAACGGCGCCGGCAAGACCACGTTCATCAATATGGTCACCGGTTATCTCAAACCCTCCTCCGGCACCATCAGTTTCGGCGATCGCGACATCACGCCGCTGGCGCCGCGCCAGATCACGCGGCTCGGCATCTGCCGTTCGTTTCAGATCCCGCAGTTGTTCAACACGCTGTCGGTATATGAGAACCTTCTGGTCGGCGTCGGCATCGTGGCCTCCGGCGGCAGGAAGTGGGCGGACGCGAGTCGCCATGCCGGCACCCCCGGCGAGACGGTGGACTCGATACTGGAGCGCTTCAATCTCACCGCTTATCGCGACAAGCCGGCCGGCGTGCTGCCTGAGGGCGTGCGCAAGCTGCTCGACATCGCCATGGCCATGGCGGTGAAGCCGAAGATCCTGCTGCTCGACGAACCCACCTCGGGCGTGTCGGCGGACGAGAAGTTCGGGCTGATGGACATGGTTATGGACGCGGTGCGGGCGCAGCAGGTCACGGTGCTGTTCGTCGAGCACGACATGGACATCGTCAACCGTTACACCCATCGCGTGCTGGCGTTTTACGAAGGCCGGATCATCGCCGACGGCGAACCCGGTGTTGTTCTCGACGACGCCGAGGTGCGCAAGTACGTGACCGGCGAGGCGCGCGCTGCCGGCGGAGCCAAGCATGCTGCGCATTGAAGGGCTCGACGTCTCCATCCAGTCGGTGAGCATCCTGCGCGGGGTCAGCATGGAAGTGCCGACCGGAAAGTTCGCCGGCCTGATCGGCCGCAACGGCGCCGGCAAGACCACGCTGATGCGCTCGGTGATGGGTATTCTCCCGGCGCGCCAGGGCAGTATCCGTTTCGACGAAGTGCCGCTCGACAGGATGCCGGCCCATCAGCGTGCACGCGGCGGCATCGGTTACATGCCCGAGGACCGGCGCCTGGTTCCGGAGCTGACCGTCGAGGAAAACGTACTGATTCCGGCGTGGGCGGCAGGCTTTGCGGAACCGCAGGCGCGACTGGTGCGGGTATACAAGATGATTCCCGAAGTCGAAGCCTTCGCCGGCCGCAAGGCGTCGCAGCTTTCCGGCGGCCAGCAGAAACTGGTGGCGCTGGCGCGCGCGTTGATGTGCGGCACCAGGCTGCTGCTGCTCGACGAGCCTTTCGAAGGCGTGGCGCCGGTGCTGGCGCACCGGCTGGCGGAAGTGATTTCCGGACTGAAAAGCGAGGGGCTCTCGGTCATCCTCACCGAGTCCGATCTCTCGCACTCGGAGGAAATTCTCGACATGGTTTACACCATCGACCGCGGAGAGGTTTCGGTCGCGGCGGTTTGACCTGAAATGTGGCAGGGGCGCCGCTATGGCGCCCTGGTTCGCTCTGCGTCGCGGCAGCAGGGCCATCCAAGTTTTTCTCGGAGCTCGCGTCCTATGCGAAGATGAGACGTTGACTTGCAGTCAACGAGGAAGGAACGATGGCCAACTTTCAGCAGTTGCCATGGATGGCATTCGCGCTTGCGCTCGGCGCGTGTGGTGGCGGATCCGATGGCGGGTCGCAGCCGGCGCCGCAGGTCACGCTCACGGTACAACAAGTATTCGCCAGCCTGCCTTCCTTCAGCAGCCCGGTTGCGATGCTTCAGGCCCCGGGTGACAGCACACGCTGGTTCGTCGTCGAGCAGGCCGGGGTGGTACGGGTGTTCGACAACAATCCGGCGGTCG
>JBOIFZ010000179.1:0-29251 GCA_050741735.1 Burkholderiales bacterium | reverse complement strand
CGTGCTTGCGGGAGCAGCCGTACAAGCGCTCCATTTACAGTTGGTTGACACAGCCTCCATGCGCTCCTACCCGCCCCGAGGCTACGCCCGCCGAGTCCGGAGCGCACATAAGGAGGAGCCGACGCAGACATCGGCCCGAATCGCCCGGTCCCTCGAAAGAGTCGAAATGTCATTGGGTTGTGCCAGGTGCGGCGCCTGCGTTGTTACGCTCCTTGTTGGGGCTTCAGCCGCATCTGCGGAGCGACGCCTAGCAGTCATCCGCACCTGGCGCAACGCGCGTCGTCGGACTTATGCAGAGCTTCCCTAGCCACCGAACAGGCGGTTTATATCGTTATAGATTGCAAACGCCATCAAGCTGAACAGCAGAACGATTCCTAGCTGCTGGCCTATTTCCATCACCCGGTCTGATACCGGGCTGCCTTTGACGATTTCGGCGACATAATACATGAGGTGTCCGCCATCCAATAACGGCACCGGCAAAAGATTCAGCACGCCGAGGCTGATGCTGATCAGGGCCAGAAAACTGAGATAGGCGAGCCAGCCCATCTGCGCCGACTGGCCCGCGTAGTCCGCGATGGTGATGGGGCCGCTCAGGTTCTTCAGCGACAGCTCGCCAATGATCATCTTGCCGAGCATCTTGAGTGTGAACAGGGATACTTCCCAGGTTCGCTCAAGTGCCTTCACGGCCGCCGCAACCGGGCCGTAACGGACTTCGGTGACCAGTCTTTTCATTTGGGCCTCATCGACGTGCGGGGCCGCGCCGATGCGCCCCACGGTCCTGCCACCTTCGGTCTTGGCTTCCGGAGTGACAGTGACTTGGAGCGCAGTGTCCGCACGCCTGACATGTAGCGTCAGCGCGCGACCCGCCGCCGCACTGATCGCCGACACCAGCTCATCCCAGTGCGCGATCGACCGGCCGTCGACTTCGACCACTTCGTCGCCCGGTTTCAGTCCGTCACGCGCGCCTGCGCCGCCCGCAATAAGCCGGCCGATGACCGGCTTGAGCGGCGGTTGATAGCGGGTGATGCCGACCGACTGCAGCAAATCGTCGTCAATGTGTTCCGGACCAATTCCCGACAGGTCCAGCCGTCCGAAGTTGATGTCGCCGCGTTCGCCCTGCAGTTCGACGCGCACCGCTTCCTTGCGCAGCGCATTCTCAAGCAACACCCAGCGTACGTCCTGCCAGGTACTCACCTGCGCGTCGCCGATGCGCCTGATCAGGTCCCCGGCGTGAAACCCGGCGTGCGCCGCCGGCGTGTCCGGCAGCGGAGCGCCGACGACCGGACGGATTCCCGGCATACCATGAACGAACAGCAACCAGTAGAGCAGGATCGCCAGCAGGAAATTGGCGACCGGTCCGGCCAGAACGATGGCGAAACGCTTCGCCACCGGCTGCGCATTGAAGGCGCGATGGCGCTCCTCCGCCGCCACCGGACCTTCATGTTCGTCCAGCATTTTCACGTAACCGCCGAGCGGAAACGCGGCGATCGCCCACTCGGTGCCATCGCGGCCAAGCCGGCGCTTCCACATCGGCGTGCCGAATCCCACCGAAAAACGCAACACCTTGACGCCGCACAGCCGCGCGACCAGATAGTGGCCGAATTCGTGAAACACGATCAGCACGCCAAGCGCGACGATAAAAGCGATCAGGGTCGAGAGCAGCGACATCGGTTATTCAATGGGCAACGGTTTCAAGTTTCTGCATCGCCATGCGGCGCGCAAGTTCATCTGCGGCCAGCACGTCTTCCAGCGACTGCACCGGGGTAACCGCCACGCGCTGCAGTACCTCTTCTACCAGCTCGGGGATGCGGTCGAACGCCAGCCTGCGTTCGAGGAAGCTTGCCACCGCGACCTCGTTGGCGGCGTTGAGCAGGATCGGCGCGCTGCCGCCCGCCTGCAGCGCCCGGTACGCCAGCCTCAGGCAGGGGAAGCGGTCCAGATCCGGGCGTTCGAAGCCAAGCGAGGCGACCGCAAACAGATCGAGCGCCTCGACGCCCGGATCGATGCGCTCCGGATACGCGAGCGCGTGGGCGATCGGGGTGCGCATGTCCGGATTGCCGAGTTGCGCAAGCACGGAACCGTCCACGTACTCGACCAGCGAATGCACGATGCTCTGCGGATGTATGACCACTTCGATCTGCGCCGGTTTCGCCCCGAACAGGAAACTTGCTTCGATCACTTCCAGTCCCTTGTTCATCAATGTGGCCGAGTCCACCGAGATCTTGGGGCCCATGACCCAGTTGGGATGCGCGCACGCCTGCTCGGGCGTGACCTGCGCCAACTGTCCTGGCGCCGCGCGCAGGAACGGCCCGCCCGATGCGGTAAGCCACAGGCGCCTGACACCGGCGCGGCCGAAGTCGCCGTCGAATCCGCGCGGCAGCGCCTGGAAAATCGCGTTGTGCTCGCTGTCGATCGGCAGCAGCACCGCGCCGCTTGCCTGGACCGCGTCCATCAGCAGTGCGCCGGCCATGACCAGTGCCTCCTTGTTGGCGAGCAGGAGCTGCTTGCCGGCACGCGCCGCCGCCAGCGTCGAGGGCAAACCGGGAGAACCAACGATCGCCGCCATCACAGCGTCGACCTCGGGCGCCGCGGCTATGCGCGCCAGCGCAGACTCGCCCGCAAGCACTTCGCAATTCAATCCGGCTGCGCGCGTCTTGGCGCGCAGTTGCTCCGCCGCCGCGGCGTCCGCCATCGCGGCATATTTCGGCCGGAACTTGAGGCATTGCGCCAGCAGCCGGTCCACTTGGCGATCGGCGGACAATGCCGTTACTTCGAAACGACCGGGATAGCGTTCGACCACCGCCAGCGTGTTGGCGCCGATGCTGCCGGTGGAACCGAGGATGGCCAGGCGCTTCACGCTGACCACGCCGCCTGTATGAAGTACAGCGCGGCGAACGGTAACGCGGCGGTCAGGCTGTCGATGCGGTCGAGCACGCCGCCGTGGCCGGGGAGCAACTGGCCGCTGTCCTTGGCGCCGGCCTGGCGCTTGATCCACGACTCGAACAGGTCGCCGACGATGCCGAACGCGGTCAGCACGCACGCGAACAGCAGCACGGCGAGTCGATCGTAGCCGTTCGCGGACGGCTGCAGGATCAGGCTTGCCGCCAGCGCAAAGGCGAGTACGGCGATGAAGGCGCCGATGACGCCTTCCCAGGTCTTGCCGGGGCTGATCTGCGGCGCCAGCTTGTTGCGCCCGAAACGGTGGCCCGCGAAATACGCTGCGGTATCGCCGATCCACACCACTCCGAGTACGACCAGCAGCAACCACGCCGATTGCTGCAGCCGCACCATCGCCAGCCAGGCCGGGACCAGCACGATCCAGCCCGCCACGGCAAGCAACAGCGGATGCGATACCCGCCACTTGCTGTAAAGCCAGACCGGCACCGCGATCGCCCAGAACAGCAGCGCCAGCACGAACAACGCCGTCGCAAGATTCATTTCCAGGGCCGGGGACCGCGGACCGGCCGCAACGGCAATCAGCAGCAGGCAACTGGCCAGCACCGCGGCGACGAACAGCGCACACGCGCCGCGCCCGTACCCGGCGAGCTTCGACCACTCGAGCGCGCCGAGCGCCGTGGGAACGGTCATCAGCAGCGCCCAGCCGGGATTGGGGAGCAGAAAAATGCAGGCTAGCAGCAGCGGCAAGATCACCGCCACGGTGAGCAGGCGCTGTTTGAGCATCCGGCGGGGCGCTGCAACGGCGGTTCCCGCCGCAGCCGGATCAGCGGGATTCCCCAACGGTTCCACGCACGCTTCCGGCCGGCGCGGACTCCGCGCCGAGTTGCTCGCTGGTGCGGCCAAATCGGCGTTCCCGACTGCGGTAGGAATCAATGGCGCGGGCCAGCGCCTCAGCGTCGAAATCCGGCCACAACTCGTCGGTGAAGTAGAACTCGGTATAGGCCAACTGCCACAACAGGAAGTTGCTGATGCGCTGCTCGCCGCCGGTGCGGATGAACAGATCGGGCTCGGGCGCGTAGCTCATCGACAGGTGAGGGGCAAGATGGGCCTCGCGGTACCCATTCTGCGGATTCGGCAGATCCCGAACCATGCGGTTCACCGCCTGCAGGATGTCCCAGCGCCCACCGTAGTTGGCGGCGATGGTGAGTGTGAGCCGGTCATTGCCGGCGGTCAGCTGCTCCGCATTCCTGATCAGAGTGGTCAGGCGCGGCTCGAAGCTGGACAGGTCGCCGACCACTCTAAGGCGAATGCGGTTGGCGTGGAGCTTGGTAACCTCCTGTTCGAGCGCCATCACGAACAACTCCATTAGGAACGAGACTTCGTCCTTGGGACGGCGCCAGTTCTCGCTGCTGAACGCAAACAGCGTCAGGTACTCGACGCCGCGTTCGATGCAGGTCTTGGTCACCGCGCGCACCGCCTCGAGCCCGCGACGATGACCTGCCACGCGCGGCAGGATGCGCTTCTTGGCCCAGCGGCCGTTACCATCCATGATGATGGCGATATGGCGCGGGACGGCACGGACTTCGGGGACGGCAATGGTGGCGCTGGTGAACACGGTGGGGTCAGACCGCCATCAGGTCGGTTTCTTTGGCCGCCAGCGCCTTGTCGATCTCGGCGATGTAGCGGTCGGTGAGTTTCTGGATGTCCTCCTGGGCGCGGCGCTCGTCGTCTTCCGACACTGCTTTGCTCTTGAGCAACTCCTTGAGCGCGGTGTTGGCGTCGCGACGGATATTGCGCACCGCTATCCGTGCATTCTCCGCCTCGCTCTTGACGACCTTGGTCAGGTCGCGGCGGCGTTCCTCGGTCAGCGCCGGCATCGGTACCCGCACTGTGTCCCCCATGGTCGCGGGGTTCAGCCCCAGATCGGCCTCGCGGATCGCCTTGTCGATCACCGCAACCATTTTCTTTTCCCAGGGCGTGACGCCGATGGTGCGGGCGTCGATCAGCGACACGTTCGCCACCTGGTTGAGCGGCGTGGGATTGCCGTAGTAGTCGACCTGGATGTGGTCCAGGATGCCGGTGTGAGCGCGGCCAGTGCGGATCTTGCCGAGATCGGCCTTGAGCGTATCCAGCGTCTTGTGCATCTTCTGATCCGCCGACCTCTTCACGTCTTCAATTGTCATGCGCTCCCTCCTTGAGCTTCTCAGGCGTGGACCAGCGTGCCTTCGTCTTCGCCGAGCACCACCCGCTTGAGCGCGCCCGCCTTGAAGATGCTGAACACGCAGATCGGCAGCTTCTGGTCGCGGCACAAGGTCAGCGCGGTGGCGTCCATTACCTTGAGCTTCTTGACGATCGCCTCGTCGAAGCTGACGCGCTGGTAACGCATCGCGGCCGGGTGGGTCTTCGGATCGTCGGTGTACACCCCGTCCACCTTGGTGGCCTTCACCACGATGTCCACGTTCATCTCCATTCCGCGCAGCGCTGCCGCCGTATCGGTCGTGAAGAACGGGTTGCCCGTGCCGGCCGCGAAGATCACCACCCGGCCTTCTTCCAGATAACGCATAGCCTTGCCGCGGATGTAGGGTTCGGCGACCTGTTCGATGTTGATCGCCGACTGCACGCGGCTTTTCAGTCCCTGGCGTCGCATCGCGTCCTGCAACGCCAACGCATTCATCACCGTGGCCAGCATCCCCATGTAATCCGCGGTGGCGCGGTCCATGCCGGCCGCGGCCGGCGCCATGCCGCGAAAGATGTTGCCGCCGCCGATGACCACGCCGACCTCGACCCCGAGCTCGACCACTTCCTTGACCTCCGAAACGATGCGGTCGATGGTCTCGCGATTGACCCCGTAGGCATCGTCGCCCATCAGGGCCTCGCCCGACAGCTTGAGCAGGATGCGCTTGTAGGCTGGCTTCATCGCGCCGCGGCGGGTCCGGATCAACGCGCCTGGGCGGCCTGCGCCATTACTTCGGCAGCGAAATCGGCTGCCTTCTTCTCGATGCCCTCGCCGACGATGAACAGCGTGAACGCATGCACTTTTGCGCCCTTGGCCGCGAGCAGCGTCTCCACCGTGGTCTTGTCGTCCTTGACGAAAGGCTGGCCCACCAGCGTGACCTCGGCAAGATACTTCCGCACGCTGCCGTCGACGATTTTTTCGACCAGGTTGGCCGGCTTGCCGGATTCCAGCGCCCGGGCCTTGGCGATCTCGCGCTCGCGTGCGACCAGCTCCGCCGGGACCTGATCCCGGGATACGGAAATCGGCTTGGAGGCTGCGACGTGCATTGCCAGGTCCTTGCCGAGCACCTCGTCGCCGCCCTCCAGGTCGACCATCACGCCGATCCTGGTGCCATGCAAATAGTGCGCGAGCCTGCCCCTGGCCTCGTGAACCGCGGCCCGGCGCACGCTGATGTTCTCGCCGAGCTTCATCACCAGCGCCTGACGCGTCGCCTCGACGCTCTCGCCCGAGGCAAGCCGTGCCAGTGCCAGCGCTTCGACGTCGGTGATGTTTCCGGCTGCCGCCAGTTCCGCCACCGCTTGTGCAAACCCGGCGAAGTTCTGGTCCTTGGCGACGAAGTCGGTTTCGCAGTTGACTTCGACCAGCGCCCCAAGCTTGCGGTCGCCCGACAAGTAAATGCCGATCGTGCCCTCTGCCGCGACCCGGCCCGCGACCTTGCTCGCCTTCGCGCCGCTCCTGATGCGCAGCAGGTCCTCGGCCTTGTTCATGTCGCCGCCGGCCTGTTCCAGTGCCTTCTTGCATTCCATCATGCCAAGCCCGGCACGGCTGCGCAGTTCCTTGACCATGCTTGCGGTGATTTCCGCCATTCTCAATTGCTCCTGGTTCTTCGTTGCGCGTCTGGCGCGCGGTTTTTCAGTCTTCGGCTAAAAAAAAAGGGCACATGCCCTTTTTTTCCGACTGCCCGAGTCAAGCCGGCGCCTGTTCTTCCGAACTGTCCACCTCGACGAATTCGTCGCTGACGATTTGCTGGACGATCTGGCTGCGGCCCTCGAGGATCGCATCCGCAATGCCGCGCACGTACAGGCGCACCGCGCGGCTGGCATCGTCGTTGCCCGGAATCACGTAGTCCACGCCGTCGGGGGAATGGTTAGTGTCCACCACCCCCACCACCGGGATGCCGAGCTTGCTGGCTTCGGTGACCGCGCCCTTCTGGTAACCCACGTCCACCACGAACAGCGCGTCCGGCAATCCGTTCATTTCCTTGATGCCGCCCAGGCTGCGATCGAGCTTGACCATCTCGCGCTGGAAATTGAGCTGCTCTTTCTTCGAAAGTTTCTCTAGGGAGCCGTCCTGCACCATCTGCTCCATGTCGCGCAGGCGCTTGACCGACTGCTTCACGGTCTTGTAATTGGTGAGCATGCCGCCCAGCCAGCGATGATCGACGAAGGGCGTGCCGGCGCGCAGCGCTTCCTCGCGGATGATCTCGCGCGCCTGGCGCTTGGTGCCGACGAACAGGATACTGCCCTTGTTCGAGGCCAGCTGGCGCACGAACTTCACCGCCTCCTGGTACATGGCCAGGGTCTTCTCGAGGTTGATGATGTGGATCTTGTTGCGATGGCCGAAGATATACGGGGCCATCTTGGGATTCCAGTAACGGGTTTGGTGCCCGAAGTGAACTCCGGCTTCGAGCATCTCACGCATGGTGACCGACATGAACTTCTCCTGATAAGGGTTGAGCCTCCGCTCGCCGGAACCCGATAATATACGGGCACCCTTCCAATCCAGCAGAGCCGGATTTTTTTATCGTTCAGTCCGGCATGACCGGGCGTGAACTGGCAAGCGTGCGAATTGCCCCGATCAAAACGGCCGGAGCGAACAAAAAATTATATCAGCGCGAGCCCGACTGTCTCAAGCATTTTTATGCGCACTCAAGGGTTTACCGCCCCGGCGGGGGCGACATGGCGCTGCCGCCGCGCTTCGTACAGGCAGATGCCCGCCGCCACCGACACGTTCAGGCTTTCCACCTGGCCCAGCATCGGGATCGCAATCAATTCGTCGCAGGTCTCGCGCGTAAGCCGTCGCAATCCTTCTCCCTCGGCGCCGAGCACCAGCGCCAGCGCACCGGAAAGCCTGGCTTCGAACAGTGTGGTGGCGCCGGTTTCGGCCGCGCCGAGCACCCATATTCCTTTATCTTTCAGGTCCCTGAGCGCGCGTGCAAGATTGGTGACGACGATGAAGGGCACGCTTTCCGCTGCTCCTGAAGCGACCTTGTGCACCGTCGCGCTGAGGCCGACAGCCCGGTCCTTGGGCGCGATCACCGCGTGCACCCCCATTGCGTCCGCGACCCGCAGGCAGGCACCCAGGTTGTGCGGGTCCTGCACCCCGTCCAGCACCAGCAGCAAGGGCGGCTCGGCCGTGCCTTCCAGCACCTCTTCCAGCGAACCGGCCGGGGCCGCTTCCTCGACAAAGGCGACCACGCCCTGGTGCCGCGAGCCTTTCGCCAGCCCGTCGAGGCGCGCTGCGTCGACATGGTGAACGGGCACGCCGCCGGCCCGGGCCAGGTCCGTCACCCTGCGGGCACGCGGATCAATCCGGCCGGGATCCAGAAACACCTCGAACACCGCCTCCGGCCGGCGCCTGAGCGCCGCGGTGACCGCGTGCAGCCCGTGGATCGCCCGCCTGCCGCTCATTTGCCCTTCGACTTCGACTCATCGAGCACGAAGTCGATTTTGCTGGTCTCGAGATCCACCCGCACCATCTTAACGGACACCCGGTCGCCGAGCCGGAAACGCCTGCCGGTGCGCTCTCCGAGCAGCTGATGCTTGGCGGCGTCGTAATGGAAATAATCCGACCCCAGTTCGGAAATGTGCACCAGGCCCTCGACGTACACCTGGTCGAGCGCAACGAACACGCCGAAGCTGGTCACGCCGCTGACGGTGCCGGTGAAGCGCTCGCCGATGCGATCCTGCATGTAATAGCATTTGAGCCAGGCCTCGACGTCGCGGGTGGCCTCGTCGGCACGGCGTTCCGTCTCGGAACAATGCACGCCGATCTCGTGCCAGTCGCCCGTGTCGTAACGCTTGCCTTCCAGTTCGGCCTTGATGGAACGATGGATGAGCAGGTCGGGATAGCGGCGGATCGGCGAAGTGAAATGGGTATAGGCCTCGTAGGCCAGCCCGAAATGACCGACGTTGTCCGGGCTGTACACCGCCTGGCGCAGCGAGCGCAGCATCACCGTCTGCAGCAGTTGCACGTCCGGGCGGGTCTTGATTTTTTCCAGCAGGCGCGCGTAGTCCTTGGCATGAGGCTGGTCGCCGCCGGTGAGCTGCAGCCCGAACTCGCGCAGAAACTCGCGCAGCGCCGCCAGCTTTTCCGGGGTCGGGCCTTCGTGCACGCGGTACAGCGCCGGATGGTCGTGGCGGGACAGGAAATCGGAGGCGCAGACGTTGGCGGCCAGCATGCATTCCTCGATCAAGCGCTGGGCATCGTTGCGCTGGGTGGGGACGATACGTTCGATCTTGCCCTGGTCGTCGAAGAACATCTGGGTCTCGACGGTTTCGAAGTCGATCGCGCCGCGCAGTGTGCGCGCCTTGGTGAGGCCCTGGTATAGCGCGTGCAACGACTGCAGTTGGGGAACCAGTTGCCGCAGCTCGCGCGCGGCCTCGCCGTGCGGATTCTCGAGCACTTGCGCGACCCGGGTGTAGGTGAGCCGCGCCCGTGAATGCATCAGCGCCGGATAGAAGCGATAGTCCGCAATGTCGCCGCGCGCAGAGATGTCCATTTCGCACACCATGCACAGGCGGTCGACCTTCGGCATCAGCGAACACAGGCCGTTCGACAGTACCTCGGGCAGCATCGGGATGACACGCCGCGGGAAGTACACCGAGTTTCCGCGCAAGCGCGCTTCGAGGTCGATCGGATCGCCGTGGTGAACGTAGTGGCTGACGTCGGCAATGGCCACCCACAGCTTGAAGCCCTTGCCGTGCCGCGCGCCATAGACCGCGTCGTCGAAATCCTTGGCGGTTTCGCCGTCGATCGTGACCAGCGGCAGGTTGCGCAGGTCCACGCGCCCTTCAAGGTCTTTCTCCGTCGCTCCCAGCGGAAACTTCGCAGCCGCTTTTTCAACTTCCCTGGAAAATACGTTCGGCAAGTCGTGCTTTCTCAGCGCGATCTCGATTTCCATCCCGGGATCGGCGTAATTGCCCAGCACCTCGACGATGCGGCCGATGGGCCGCGCGTGGGGCTTCGGCTGCTCGACGATCTCGGCCACCACGACCTGTCCGGGTTTCGCGCCGCCGGTGGCACCGGCAGGGATGAGAATGTCCTGGCTGATGCGCCGGTCTTCCGCTGCTACCACGCCGATGCCGTGTTCGTTGAGGAAGCGGCCCACCACTTTCTGATTGACGTGCTCAAGCACCTCGACAATCTGGCCTTCGCGCCGACCGCGCACATTCAGTCCGCCCTCGCGTGCCACCACGCGGTCGCCGTGCAGCACCTTGGACATTTCTCCCGGATTGAGGAACAGGTCCTCGCCGCGATCGTCGCGGATCAGGAAGCCGAACCCGTCCGGGTGGCCCTGCACCCGGCCGTTCACCAAGTCGAGCTTCTCCACCACGCAGATCGCATTCTTGCGGTTGCGCATGACCTGGCCGCTGCGCTCCATCGCCGCCAGCCGGCGCACGAATGCGTCCATCTCGTGCGGCGCGACGCCGAGCAGTTGCGCGAGCCTGTCCTCGGAAACCGGCACGCCCTGCTCGAGCAGGACCTGGAGGATGTATTCGCGGCTGGGAAGCGGATGTTCGTAGCGCGACTGCTCGCGCTCGAGGTGCGGATCGTTGCTGCGCACGTCCGTGCCGCGCGCGGGTGCGGCGGATTTCTTGCCGCTGATGGTTTCGGTTTTCTTGTTTGTTTTCATGGAAAGATCGGCATCTGGAAAGCGCGAACTGCGTTGACAAAGCAACACTTTCCCATTACATTCTGCGCCCTCCCGTGCCGAGATGGCGGAATTGGTAGACGCACCAGGTTCAGGTCCTGGCGGTGGCAACACTGTGGAGGTTCGAGTCCTCTTCTCGGCACCAGCCTGAAATCCCCCGCAATCCGCTTCGCAGACTCCCGCCGGTTCGATTACTTCGCAGGTGCGAAAGGATGGCGCAGCACGATGGTCTCCTCGCGGTCGGGACCGGTCGAGATCAGGTCTATCGGAACCCCGCAGGTTTCCTCGATGCGCTTGAGATAGTTGCGCGCATTCATCGGCAGGTCCTGGTGGCGTTTGATGCCGACCGTGCTCTCTGTCCAACCCGGAATTTCTTCGTAGATCGGCTCGCATTCGGCGAGCGCATCTGCTCCGGACGGAAGAATATCCAGCGTCTCCTTGCCGACGCGATAGCCCACGCCGACCTGCAGCGTTTCCACCCCGTCGAGTACGTCGAGCTTGGTGACGCACAATCCCGACACGCCGTTTATCTGGATCGAACGCTTCAGCGCCGCGGCGTCGAACCAGCCGCAACGCCGTGCCCGCCCGGTCGTCGAACCAAACTCGTTGCCGCGGCTGGCAAGGCGCTTGCCGATGTCGTCGTAGAGCTCGGTCGGGAACGGCCCGCCGCCCACCCGGGTCGTGTAGGCCTTGGTAATGCCGAGTACGTAGTGCAGCGCCTGCGGGCCGACGCCGCTTCCCGCAGCCGCCGCGCCAGCGACGCAGTTGCTCGAGGTGACGTAGGGATACGTGCCATGATCGACATCCAGAAGCGTGCCCTGCGCGCCTTCGAACAGCAGGTTCTCGCCGCGCTTGCCCGCCTCGAACAGCAGGCGCGGCACGTCGCCCACCATGGGGCGAAAGCGTTCAGCCAGGGCCAGCGTCTGGTCCAGCGTCTTCTGAAAATCCACCGGCCGGGCGTTGAAGTATTGCTTGAGCACGAAGTTGTGATAGTCGAGCACTTCGCCCAGCTTCGCGGCGAAACGCTTGCGGTGGAACAGGTCCTGGAGACGGATCGCGCGCCGGGCCACCTTGTCTTCGTAAGCCGGGCCGATGCCGCGCCCGGTGGTGCCGATCTTGCCCTCGCCCTTGGCGCTCTCGCGTGCCTGGTCCAGCGCGGCGTGATACGGCAGGATCAGCGGGCAGGCATCGCTGATGGTGAGCCGCCCCTGCACTTCGATGCCGGCATTCTCCAGAGTTGCCTGTTCGTCCAGCAGCGCCTGCGGCGACACCACTACGCCGTTGCCGATGTAGCAGCGCACGCCGGGTCGCAGAATCCCGGACGGAATCAGGTGCAGCACGGTTTTCTTGCCGCCGATTACCAGCGTATGCCCGGCGTTGTGGCCGCCCTGGAAACGCACCACGCCCCGGGCGTGATCGGTCAGCCAGTCGACGACCTTTCCCTTGCCCTCGTCACCCCACTGCGTGCCGATGACCACCACATTTCTTGCCATTACCACCTCTGGTTCAAAAATCCGATGCGTCGATCAATTCAGGGGCTCGAGCTTCCATGCGCCGGCACGCGCCACCAGTTGCTGCTCGCAACCCAGCTCGGCGCGATTGGCTTCATGTCCCGGCAATTCCACCACGACGATGATTCCGCTGGCGCGCAGCCGCGCCACCTCGGCCTGCAGGGCCGCGTCGCCGGGCCGGTGAGGCGCAAGAACGCGCGTTGGTCTGAGATTGCCATTGCCCATGTCGGCCAGGTCGCGCAAATCCATGGTGAATCCGGTCGCCGGCCTGGCTCGGCCGAAGGCGCGCCCGACTTCGTCGTAGCGTCCGCCGCGCGCAATCGCTTCCGGCCGCGCGCCGGCGTAAGCGGCGAACACGACTCCGCTGTGATAGTGGTAGCCGCGCAACTCGGCCAGATCGAAGCACAACTCCTTGACCTCGCCGCTGAGCTGCCTGCTGATCGCTTCCAGCAGATCGAGGCAGGCGCCCAGCTCCGGATAAGCCGGCAGGCGTTGGCGCGCAGTCGCAAGCACTTCTGCCCCCCCGTAGAGCTGGGGCAAAAGCAACAAGGCCTCGCGCGTCTTGGCATCGAGACCCGCCGATAGCTCGCGCAGTGCCGGCACGTCCTTCGCCTGCAGCACCTGGAACAGCTCCGCCTCCTGCTCCGGGGCAACAGAGGCGCGCGTCACCAGTGAGCGAAACACAGAAACGTGGCCGAGGTCGAGGTGGATGCCCTTCAACCCCGCTGACTGCAGTGCGCGCATCATCAGCGTCTGAATCTCGATGTCGCTTTCCAGACCGGCATGGCCGTAAAGCTCGGCGCCGATTTGCAGCGGCTCGCGCGTGCGCAGCAGTCCGGAAGGCTGGGTGTGCAGCACCGTGCCGCTGTAGCACAGTCGGGTCACGCCCTGGCGGTTGAGCAGGTGCGCGTCGATACGCGTCACCTGCGGCGTGATGTCGGCTCGCAAACCCAGCAGCCGTCCCGACAACTGGTCCACCAGCTTGAAGGTCCTGAGATCGAGATCGTGGCCGGTGCCGGTAAGCAGCGAATCGAGGTACTCGAGCATGGGCGGGATCACCAGCTCGTAGCCGTGGGAGAAGAAAAGGTCGAGGATGCGGCGGCGCAGCCGTTCCACCCGCGCCGCTTCGGCGGGCAGAATGTCCTCGATGTATTCAGGAAGCAGCCACTTCTGCATGGTCGTTTGCAAGCGAACTATCGCGGTCCGGGGCCCCCCGTTGGCGGCGGCCGGCCATTTCCAAAGCGGCTATGTTGGGCTATTTCGTCAGGAAAAGCAGCAGCAGGCCGGCGAGCATCGAGGACAGACCGACGAACCGGATCTGGCCGTCGGACATTTCGGTGAGCCGCCGAAACGCGTCCCTCCAGACAGCCGGCAGCAGGAACGGCAGCACGCCTTCGATGATCAGCATCAACGCGACCACCGTCAGCAGGATGCTCGTATAGCCTTCCATCCTCCCCTTTCCCGCCGCGAAACAGCCGCGCATCGCGCAACCGGCGAGACCAGCCCTTTCCGGGTCCCACGAACTGCGGCTTGTTATTTGCCGCTGCGGCCCGAGGAATTCTTCAGGTACTTGAAGAACTCGGAATTCGGTTCGAGTATCAGCAGGTCGCCCTTGTTCCGGAAACTCTGGCGATACGCCTCGAGGCTGCGGTAGAAGGCGTAAAACTCGGGATTCTGCTGAAACGCGCGGGCGTAGATCGCGGACGCCTTGGCATCGCCGTCACCCTTGAGGCGCTGCGCGTCGCGGTAGGCCTGTGCAATGATCACCTCGCGCTCGCGGTCGGCATCGGCGCGGATCTTCTCGGCCTCGGCGAAACCGGTGGAGCGCAGCTCGTTGGCGACCCGCTTGCGCTCCGCCTCCATGCGCCGGTAAACCGCTTCGCTCACTTCCTGCGTGAGATCGACCCGCTTGAGGCGCACGTCCAGCACTTTGACGCCGATCTTGCCGGCATCGTCGTCGACTTTTTCGCGCATGACTTCCATGATCTTGTCGCGCTCGCCCGACACCACTTCGTGCACCGTGCGCTTGCCGAACTCGCCGCGCAGACTCGCGTTCACGGTCTTCTTCAGGCGGTCGTTGGCGCGCAACTCGTCGCCGCCGACGCTGACGTAGTACTGACGCACGTCGGTGACGCGCCATTTCACGAACGAGTCGACCAGCACGTTCTTGTTCTCGGAAGTCAGGAATCGCTCAGGCTCCTCCGAATCCAGCGTGAGCACCCGGATGTCGAAGAAGCGCACGTTGTCGATCACCGGCATCTTGACGTACAGGCCCGGTTCGGTCTTGACGCTGATCACCTCGCCGAGGCGGAATACCATCGCGTACTGGCGCTGATCCACCGTGAACAGCGTCATGCTGGCGACGATCAGCACTACCACGATGCCGACCAGCACCGTGCTCAGGCTGGCTCTCATCGCGCCTCCCTGTCACGGTTGCGGAACGCGTCGCGCGAGCGCGGTGCCGCTTCCGCCGCGCCGGGAACCGGCGTCGGAACGTCCGGCACTGCGGGCTTGCCGACATCGCCGGCACTTCCGGAACCGCTTAGCTGCATCAGCTTGTCGAGCGGCAGGTACAGCAGATTGCTGCCGGCCTTTTGATCAACCACGATCTTGCTCGAGTTCGCAAGCACCTGTTGCATCATGTCCAGATAGAGGCGGTCGCGGGTCACCCCCGGCGCCTTGTTGTACTCGACCAAGATCTGGCGGAAACGCGACGCCTCGCCCTCGGCGTTGGCGATCACACGCTGACGGTAACCTTCCGCTTCCTGGATCAGTCTCGCCGCGGTACCACGCGCCTTCGGCACGACGTCGTTGGCGTAGGCCTGGCCTTCGTTTTTCTGACGCTCGCGGTCCTGATTGGCCTTGTTGACATCATCGAATGCCGCCTGCACCTGCTCGGGCGGTTGCGCGTTCTGCATCGTCACCTGGCTGATAGAGATGCCGGTCTGGTAGCGGTCGAGAATGACCTGCATCACTTCCTGCGCCTTGGCCGCCACCTGCGCCCGGCCCTCGCTGAGCACGTAGTCCATCTTGTTCTTGCCGACGACTTCGCGGATCGCCGATTCGGCAACCTGCATCACCGCCTGGTCGGCATCGCGGTTGAGGAACAGATACTCTTCCGGATTGGCGCGGATGTATTGCACGGCGAATTGCAGATCGATGATGTTTTCGTCGTCGGTCAGCATCAGCGACTCGTTTGGAACCTTGGTACGCACGCTGTTGCGGTACCCGACTTCCACGGTGCGGACTTCGGATACGTTGACGATCTCGACCGATTCGACCGGCCACGGCAGATGCCAGCGCGGGCCCGGCTGATTGGTCTCCAGAAACTTGCCGAAGCGCAGGACCACGCCGCGCTGGCCTTCATCCACGATGTAGAAGCCGCTGGCGAGCCACACCAGCAGCACCATGACGATGAGCAGTCCGAAGCCGCCGCCCATCTGGCGCGCGCTCGGTCCCTGAGGCGCGTTGCCGCCGCCCTTGCCGCCGAAAAGGGAGCCGAGTTTCTGATTAAGGCGACGCCAGAGTTCCTCGAGGTCGGGCGGGCCTTGGTTGCCGCGCTTACCCCAGTTGGGATCATTCAATGCCATTGATGCATGCTTTCTTCGGACAGGCAGGCGAAACGGGGAAAATTCTCTATGCTGCGGCGAGTCCATTGGCGCTGCGATGCGCCTCTTGCAGATCGCCCAGCAGGGAACGCAGGAAACCGACGCCGGAACCGCTGCGCGCACTCACGCGAACCGTCGCGATTTTACCATACTGGTCGAGCTCGACCCCGGGTTCAAGTCCGGCCGCATCGATCTTGTTGAAGACCATCACCTGCGGGACCGCGGCCGCGCCGATCGCCGCGAGCACCTTGTTCACTTCCCCGATCTGGTCGTCGCGCGCCGGGCTGGCGGCGTCCACCACGTGCAGCAGCAGATCGGCGCACGCGGTCTCTTCCAGTGTGGCGCTGAACGCTGCCACCAGAGCGGGCGGCAGATCGCGGATGAACCCCACGGTGTCGGACATCACAACCGCGGCTCCGTTTGCACGGCTGATGCGCCGTGAGGTCGTATCCAGCGTGGCGAACAACTGGTCAGCGGCGTAGGCGTCGCTGTCCGTGAGCCGGTTGAACAACGTTGATTTGCCGGCGTTGGTATAACCGACCAGCGACACTGACATCGCCGAGCCGCGCAGCCGCGCCCGGCGTTGCGTCTGTCGTTGCCTGTGCACCGTGGCAAGTTTGTCCTTGAGGACCTTTACCCGATTGCGCAACAGCTGGCGGTCGGTCTCCAGCTGCGTTTCTCCAGGGCCACGCAGGCCGATACCGCCCTTCTGCCGCTCGAGGTGGGTCCAGCCGCGCACCAGCCGCGTAGCCAGATGTTCGAGTTGCGCCAGTTCCACCTGCAGCTTGCCTTCGTGCGAACGGGCACGCTGCGCAAAGATGTCGAGAATCAGACTGGTGCGGTCGATCACGCGGCAGTTGCAGCGCTTTTCCAGATTGCGCTGCTGCGCCGGCGACAGATCATGATTGAACAACACCAGCGAGGCGCCGGTCGACTGCACCACGGCGGCAATTTCCTCGACCTTGCCGGAGCCGGCGTAGGTGGCGGCGTCGGGGCGCCGGCGCCTGCCCTTCACCACGGCAACCGGCTTCACGTCTGCGCTCTCGGCCAGCCGGCGGATTTCCTCGAGCGACTCGGCGAAATCGACATTGCCGAAATCGAGGTTCACGAGGACTGCGCGGTCGCCGCCGCGAGGACGCTCAAGCATCGGGTATTTCCAGGTAAGGCACGGCACGCGCAATCCCGCCGCGCCGGCTGATTGTCGCGGCGACGGAGGATGAGGAAGTAGCGACAACAGGAGGTGCGGCGACCACTCAGTCTTCGGGCCCGTGCTCCAAAGGCAAGCTCACCGGACGTGCGGGCACGACGGTGGATATCGCGTGCTTGTACACCATTTGCGTCACAGTGTTCTTCAGCAACACCACGTATTGATCGAACGACTCGATCTGACCCTGCAATTTGATGCCATTGACGAGGTAGATCGAAACCGGCACATGCTCCTTGCGCAACGCATTCAGAAACGGGTCTTGTAACAATTGCCCTTTCGCTCCCATGGCAGCTCCTTATTGTGTTTTTCTGACCCGCGTTAACTCTACTGGATTTTGGCACGCAATACCATCCCGCGAAACCCTGCGCAGGGGCTACGGCCTCTTGCGACCGGCATAAGGGTTTCTGCCCTGTTTGAAAAACACCCGGACCGGCGTCCCGGACAACTGGAAGGCAGAGATGAAAGTGCGCTCGAGGTAGCGGCGATAACTGTCCGGCACGTGGTCCAGACCGTTTCCATGGATCATGATCAGTGGCGGGTTCATGCCGCCCTGGTGCGCATAACGCAGCTTGGGGCGGGACACGCCGGAGCGCGGCGGCGACTGCTTCTGGACGGCGGCGATCAGCGCGCGGGTCAGCTTCGGGGTCGAAAGTTTCGCCATAGCGGAGGCGTACGCGGCATCCACCGACTTGAGCATCGACACCACGCCGGTGCCGGCGCGCGCGGAAATGAAATGTAGCGGCGCGAAATCGAGGAAATTGAGCTTGCGGGCGTAATCGCGTTTGGCTTTCTCGCGCGCCTCCTCGTCCGCGGCGTCCCATTTGTTGATGGCGACCACCAGCGCCCTGCCGGCCTCGAGGATGAAACCGGCAAGGTGGGCATCCTGGTCGGAGACTTCCTGCATGACGTCGAGCACCAGCACCACCACGTTGGCGTCCTCGATCGCCTGCATGGTCTTCACCACCGAGAACTTTTCCACCACGTCCTCGACTTTTCCGCGCCGGCGCACCCCGGCGGTGTCGATCAGCGTATAGCGCCGGCCGTTGCGCTCGAAGTCGATGTAAATGCTATCGCGGGTGGTGCCCGGCTGCTCGAAGGCGATTACCCGCTCTTCGCCCAGCAGCGCATTCACCAGCGTGGACTTGCCGACGTTGGGCCGGCCGACCACCGCGATCTTGGGATGCCTGGAGATATCCTCGGCCTGCTGTTCCCACGGAAACTCTTCCAGCACCAGGTCAACGAGATCGCCCACGCCTTCGCCGTGCGCCGCCGAGAGGGCCAGTGGCTCGCCGAGGCCGAGTTCATGGAAATCCGCAGTTGCCGTCTCCGGCGCAAGCCCTTCGGCCTTGTTGACCACCAGCCACAGCCTGCGGCCGGTCTTGCGCAGTTCGGTGGCAATCCGGCGATCCTGCGGCGCCAGCCCCTGGCGCGCGTCCACCAGCAGCAACACCGCGTCCGCCTCGTCCACCGCCTGCATGGTCTGGCGGGCCATCTCCTTGAGCAGGCCGTCCTTCGCCACAGGTTCGAATCCACCGGTGTCGACCACCAGGAAAGATCTGCCGTCGCGGTTGCCGTGACCGTAATGGCGATCGCGCGTTAGCCCGGGGATGTCCGCCACCAGCGCCTGGCGCGAGCGCGTCATTCGATTGAAAAGCGTGGACTTGCCGACGTTGGGCCGGCCGACCAGCACGATCGTGGGCTTCATGATTGGCGATACAGGTGAAGGATTTCGGTCTTGGGAATCGAGTGCGGGCTCTAGTTGCAGGTACCCGCGGTCACGGCATCCTTTATCCCCAATCCTCAGTCCTCGGTCCTCGGTCCTCGGTCCACGGTCCACGGTCCTCAGTCCCGCAGTTTGATCGCATAGACGCCGCCCTTGCGGGTCTGCACCAGCACCTTGTCGTCGACGCGTCGGGGTGCAGCTGCAATTCCTCCCCCGTCGGTTCCGATGCGCGCCGCGAACGATCCGTCCTCGATCTTGAGGAAGTGCACCTGTCCCTCAAAATCACCGACGACGACATAGTTGCCAAAGGCCAGCGGAGTACTCAGGCCGCGATGGGACAGGCTATCCTGCCTCCACACGCTGGCGCCGGTTTTCTTGTCGAGTGCCACCACGGCACCGGTGTCCTCCGACAGATACACGCTCAGGTCGTCGGCTGCCAGGCCGCCGACGCTCGATGCGGCGCGCGCCCACAGCTGTCCGCCGCGCTCGGTCTCATAGCACCCGGCCCGGCCCTGAAAGGTCACCGCGCACACTTTCTGCTGCTCCACCAGCGGCGCTCCGGCGATGTCGGTGATGCGCTCCAGCTCGTTGTCGCCCTTGGCGGCCGCGACCGTCGTCTCCCAGACCACCCCGCCGTTGGCGAGATTCAGCACCGCCAGTTTGCCCGCCGGCATGCCGGCGATGACAAAACCCTCGATGATGATCACCCCCGGATTGGCGCGCAGCGTCAGCGGCGGCGTGATGGTCTGGTATTCCCAGCGCCGCGTGCCGTCCTTCGCATCCAGTCCGAAGATGCGGCTATCGCCGCTGCGCACCACCACGAATCCATCCGCCGCTTGCGGTGCGCTCAGCACCTCGCTGGACACCGTGGATTTCCACAGCGGTTTGCCGTCCAGGTCGTAAGCCAGCACGGCGCCCTTGGCGGTGCCGACCATCACCATGTTCTCGCCCACACCCACGCCGCCCGAAAGCGGCGCCTTGGTATCGACGCGCCAGACGGCCTTGCCGGTCGCCGCGTTCAATCGCACGATGTTGCCGCGACCGCCCGCCGCATACACGCCGTCCCGGTAGAACGCCGGCGCGAACAGGTAAACACCGGCGCTGCCGACATGGGCCCGCCACTCCACCCGCAGTTTCGCCGCAGGTTTGAAGTCGGGTAGCCGTGCCGGTTTGGGGCCCTTGCTTCCGCACCCGCCCAGGAGGAAAGCAACCAGCGTCGCAATCGCGAGCCGCCGCAGCAGTGGCTCGACCCTCACTTGGCCGGTCCCAGCGCGTCGAGCTTGATCTGCACCACGTTGCGATAATTGCTGTTGGGCAGGCCCTTTTCCAAAGCCAGCTTATAGGCGGCGCGCGCCTCCGCCACCTTGCCCTGTGCCGCAAGGACATCGCCACGCAGATCGGCATAGAGCGGCGCAAACGCCTGGGCGTGCGTCGCGTCCAGCAGCGCGAGCGCCTCGTCGTGCTTCTTCTCGTCGAGGCGGATGCCGGCCAACCGCAGGCGCGCCAGCGCCGCGGTCTCATCGTCCCTGGCCTTGTCGATGGCCCATTGCAACCGGGTCGCCGCCGCTGCCGCGTCGCCGTTGTCGTAATTGCTTCTGGCCAGCAGCAGCGCCGCCATCGGGCCGTAGGCAGTGGAACCGTACTTGTCGATGATCTCCGCACCCAGGCTGCCGATCAGCGAAACGTCGTTCTTGCGTACCTCTTCCTCGAGCTTGCCGAACAGTGCCGAAGCCTGCTCCGACTGGCCACGCTGGTAGTAATTCCAGGCCTTGACTCCTGCAAAGGTGGCCAGCGCCAGAAAAGCCAGCGTGATGATCAGCGCGCCGTACTGCTTCCAGAACTGCTTGAGCGCGTCCAACTGTTCCTGTTCTTCAAGATCGAGTGCCATCTTTAGCGAATCTTCATCATGTAGTTGAGAAATTGGGGCTGCGGATGATTCTTGCCGCCTCATCCGCGCTGACCTGCGCCTGCTCGCCGGGCTGGCGCAGAGGCTTGAGCGCGACCATTTGTTTTTCCGCCTCGTCGTCGCCGACGATCACGGCGAAGCGTGCGCCGCTCGCGTCCGCCCGCTTCATCTGCGACTTGAAACTGCCGCCACCGCAATGAAACACCACCGACAAGCCCTGGCCGCGCAGGGTCTCCGCCACGTTCCAGGCGAACTTGCCGGCCGCCTCTCCGCTGCGCACGAGGTAAACGTCCACGACTCTTGCTGGCGCAGCCGTGCCGGCGTCAGCGAGCAGCGCGAGCAACCGCTCGATTCCCATCGCGAAGCCGCAGGCCGGCGCGGGCTTGCCGCCGAACTGCGCAATCAGGCCGTCGTAGCGCCCGCCCGCACATACCGTGCCCTGCGCGCCCAGCCGGGTGGTGGTCCATTCGTAGACTACGTCATTGTAGTAGTCCAGACCGCGCACCAGCCGGGTGTTGATGCCGAAATCGACGCCCGCGTTGCGCAGCAGATCCTGTAATTCCTGGAAGTGCTTCAGCGACTCCTCGTCGAGGTCATCGGCAAGCTTCGGCGCCCGCGCGATCATTTCCTGCATCGACGCATTCTTGCTGTCGAGCACCCGCAGCGGATTGGTGTTCAGCCTCCTGCGTGCATCCTCGTCGAGCTCAGCGGCGTGGCGTTCCAGATACCGTATCAGCCGGGCGCGATAGCGGCTGCGCGAGGCAGCGTTGCCCAGGGTATTGATCTCGAGCTCGATGCCGTCCAGTCCCAGCCGCCGCCACAGCCTCGCACCCATCACCATGTGCTCGGCATCCACATCCGGCCCGGAGAAACCGAGCGCTTCGACGCCGACCTGGTGGAACTGCCGGTAACGCCCCTTCTGCGGGCGCTCGTGGCGAAACATCGGGCCGACATAGGACAACCGCTGCGGGCCCGGGTAGAGAAGATTGTGCTGGATCGCCGCGCGCACGCAGGACGCGGTGCCTTCGGGCCGCAGCGTCAAGCTCTCGCCGTTCAACTGGTCGATGAAGGTATACATCTCCTTCTCGACGATATCGGTGACTTCGCCGATCGCGCGTACGAACAGGTCGGTTTTCTCCAGGATCGGCACGCGGATATTGCGATAGCCATACTGCGACAGCCAGTCGCGCACGGTGTCCTCGAAGAACTCCCACAGCGGGGCCTGGTCCGGGAGGATGTCGTTCATCCCGCGGACCCCCTGAATCGTTTGCGTCATGAAACGTGTCGTCTTGTTATAAGGCGGCGCGCGCGCATCAGCCGGAAGCGCGCGCCGATTCATTGCCGGCGCGTGGCGCCTGTTCGGCTGCGCGCTTCCCGGCGCGGCCGTAGTGGTCCGCCACATAGTCGTCCACCAGCCGCTGGAATTCCTCGGCGATGCGTTCGCCCTTGAGCGTGACGGTCTTCACCCCGTCCACGAACACCGGCGCGACCGGCGTCTCGCCCGAGCCCGGCAGGCTGATGCCGATATTGGCGTGCTTGCTTTCGCCGGGGCCGTTGACCACGCAACCCATCACTGCAACGCGCATCTCCTCGACCCCCGGGTACTGCGCGCGCCATACCGGCATCTGCCGGCGCAGATAGCCCTGGATCTTGTCCGCCAGTTCCTGGAACAAGGTGCTGGAGGTGCGCCCGCACCCCGGGCACGCGGTCACCATCGGGGTGAAGGAGCGCAGGCCCATGGTCTGCAGGATTTCCTGCGCGACCACGACTTCCCGCGCACGGTCGCCACCGGGATCAGGAGTCAGGGAAACACGGATGGTGTCGCCGATTCCTTCCTGCAGAAGCACCGCGAGCGCCGCCGCCGAGGCGACGATGCCCTTCGAGCCCATTCCCGCTTCGGTCAGGCCCAGGTGCAGCGGATAGTCCGAACGCACCGCGAGATCGCGGTAGACCGTAATCAGGTCCTGCACCCCGCTCACCTTGCAGGAAAGCACGATGCGGTCGCACGGAAGACCGATCGCTTCGGCTTTGGCCGCGCTTTCCAGCGCCGATGTGATCAGCGCCTCGCGCATCACCGCGCTAGCATCGTTCGGCTCGGGCAGGCGCGCATTGTCGTCCATCATGCGGGCCAGCAGGTCCGGATCGAGGCTGCCCCAGTTCACGCCGATGCGCACCGGCTTGCCGTATCTGCACGCGCATTCGATCATGGTCGCGAACTGCTCGTCGCGCCGCGAGCCGCGGCCGACGTTGCCCGGATTGATGCGGTATTTATCCAGGGCCTGCGCGCAATCGGGGTACTGCGTCAGCAGTTTGTGGCCGTTGAAGTGGAAATCGCCGATCAGCGGAACCCGGCACCCCGAGCGTTCCAGTCGATCGCGGATCTCCGCCACGGCTGCGGCCGCCTCCGCGCTGTTGACGGTGATGCGCACCAGCTCCGAACCGGCCTCGGCAAGCTGCGCCGCTTGACGCGTAGTGGCCTCGACATCAGCGGTGTCGGTGTTGGTCATCGACTGCACCACCACCGGTGCGCCGCCGCCGATGGCCACACCTGCCACGCGCACCTGGCGGGTCCTGCGGCGGCGGAATTCAGAATCGGACATGGGAGAAACCACTATTCCAGCGTCACGCGCGCCACGTCCATTCGGGTGTGCGCCGACAGGTCCACGGTCTCGTCCTTGTAGGTCAGGCGCACTCCGGCGGCATTGCCGACCACCACGTCGAAAGGCGGCTCGCCGCTGACGCTGCGGCGGCTGCCAGCCGGGTTGAGTTGCCCGAAGATGGTGTTGCCGTTGCGATCCCTGATTTCCACCCAGGATTCCTGGTCGAAGACCAAGCGCAGGGTGGCGCGCTCCCCCGGCTCGGCAGCTACGGCGTTGCCTGCGGGCGGTACCTGCTCGTCGGGTCGCGCAGCCTGCTCGACCGGGGCAATGGCGGGTTGTTCCGGCGCCGGCTTCGAACTGCCACGGTTTCCGACCAGCATCGCAACCGCAACCACGACCGCAATCGCTGCGCCTGCACTCGCCGCCGGCACCAATCCTATCTTGCGGCGCCGTAAGACCATCGGGCCCGCAGCCGCGGCCTCCGGCTCGCTCGCCGGCGCCGGCGGATGGAGTATCCGGTCGGCCGCACGGATCAACGGATCCGGATCGAGGTTGAGCCGCTTGGCGTAATTGCGGATGAACCCGTGGACAAAGACCGGACCGGTGAAACCCGAATAGTCGTCGCGCTCGAGCGCTTCGACCTGGCGCACCGTCAGCTTCAACTGGCGCGAGACGTCCCCGAGGCTCAATCCCTGGCGGCGGCGTTCCATCAGCAGTGCTGCACCGGCACCGCCCGGCGCGGATAATTGCCCGCTTGTCGACGCTTCGTTCACTGAAACCGGCCCTCGTTGTATGCCTTGGTCTGGGCAGCGTCCGGGTAGCGGTTATTCAACTGCGTGCCGTAACTTCCCACTGCGTTGCGATCACCGAGACTGTCGGCAATGCGCGCGCCCAGCCACAGCGCGTCCGGCGAAGGATTGGACGCCACCTGCAGATGGCGGTCCAGCAGGTTACGTGCCCCCTGGCGATCGCCGCGCTTGAACTGGATTTCGGCAAGCTGATACAAGGCCTGCGGCTGGTTCGGTTGCAGCGCCAGGGCCTTGCGCAGCCAATCCTCCGCCTTCACGTCGTCGCCCTGCATGCGCGCGCACACGCCGGCGTTCGCGTAGGCATTCTCGGGAGTGGTGTAAAGCGGGTTTTTCAGTGCCGCCATGAAATACTTGAACGCTTCCTTCTCGCGTTTGCGCCGGCACAGGAACATGCCGTAATTATTGTTCGCCGCGGAATCGGTGGGATCGATCCTGAGTGCCCGTTGGAACGACTCCTGGGCCAGACGGTCCTCGCCCAGTGTCACGTACACCAGGCCGAGCTGGTTGTGCGCGGGCCCATAGCCGGGATCGGCCGCCAGCGCCTCCTTGAATTCCTCGACCGCCGTTTTCATCTGGCCGGCCCCGGCGTAAAGCGCGCCGAGTTCGGTATGGATGCGGGCCCGGTTCTGGATATCGGCGCGGGTCTTTTCGTCCGCTGCGGATTTCTGCCCCTGCGTTGCGCAACCGGCCAGGACGGCCAGTAGAGCGATCGTCACCAACCGGGTCATGCCGAGGCTTCCAGTGAGCGGCGCGAGCGGCGCGAGCGGCGCTTGGTGCGGTCCTGCACCTGGCCGGCTAGCTGGCCGCAGGCGCCATCGATATCGTCGCCACGGGTCTTGCGGGTGGTCGTCACCAGACCCGCATGCATCAGCACCTCGCGGAAAGCGGCAATCCGTTCCGGGGACGAGCGTTGGAATCCGGAGTCTGGAAACGCATTGAACGGTATCAGGTTGAACTTGCAGTGCACGCCTTCGACGAGCGAGATCAGCTGCCTTGCATGCTCGACGCTGTCGTTGACGCCGTCGAGCATCACATACTCAAAAGTGACGAAATCCCTGGGCGCCACCTTGATGTAGCGTTTGCAAGCTCCCATCAATTCCTTCAGGGGATACTTCTTGTTGATCGGCACCAGCCGGTCGCGCAACTGATCGTCGGGCGCGTGCAGCGATACCGCCAGCGCCACCGGCAACTCCGCGGCCAGGCGGTCCATTGCCGGCACGATGCCGGAAGTGGACAGCGTGACCCGGCGGCGCGACAGGCCGTAGCCGTTGTCGTCAAGCATGATTCGCATCGCGCTCACCACGTTGTCGAAATTGGCAAGTGGCTCACCCATCCCCATCATGACCACGTTGTCGATGACGCGCTCGCCCCTGGGATCGCGGCAGAGCGCCTTGTTGGCCCACCACAGCTGGCCGATGATCTCGGCCACCGAAAGATTGCGGTTGAAGCCCTGGCGCCCGGTGGAGCAGAACGCGCACTCGAGCGCGCAGCCGACCTGGGACGACACGCACAGCGTGCCGCGGCCGGTTTCGGGGATGAACACGGTTTCGATTCCGTTTCCGGTGCCGACCGAAAACATCCACTTTCGGGTACCGTCAGTCGCAGTGGCCTCCGACATGACCGACGAAGACTCGACCACGGCGCACGTATCCAGTTTGGCGCGCAGATCCTTGGCGAGATCGCTCATGCGCCCGAACTCGGCCTCGCCGAACTGGTGGATCCAGCGCATCACCTGGCGGGCGTGAAACGGCTTTTCGCCGATCTCGGCAAAGAAACCGGCGAGCCGTTCAGAGTCGAAGTCCAGCAGATTGACGGGCATCAGCGCGAATAGATGTTCATGGCCGGGAAGAAATAGGCGATCTCCACCGCTGCGGTTTCCGTTGCGTCCGAGCCGTGTACCGCATTGGCGTCTATGCTATCGGCGAAGTCGGCGCGGATGGTGCCCTTTTCCGCCTTCTTCGGGTCGGTCGCGCCCATCAGGTCACGGTTCTTCTGGATCGCGCCTTCCCCTTCCAGTACTTGTATCATGACCGGACCGGAGATCATGAAGTTCACCAGATCGTTGAAAAACGGACGCTGCCGGTGCACCGCGTAAAATCCCTCGGCTTCCGCCTGCGACAGATGCAGCATTCTGGCCGCAACGATCTTCAAACCTCGGTTCTCGAACCGCGAATAAATCTGGCCGATCACATTCTTGGCCACGGCATCGGGTTTGATGATCGAAAGGGTGCGTTCAAGAGACATCAAAAAACTCTCCAGTAGTATGGTTTTTCGCGACAATTCATAAGGATAGCATGGCCCTCGAGCGAAAGGAATGACTTTGACACGCGCGCCGTCGGACTTATGCCGAGCTTCCCTAGGGCCGCAATTGAAGGACGGAAAATCGGTGATACGATCAGGCCGTCAGATGAAGACATAAATCCTCGATGAACGACAAAGCGAACCCAAACAATGCGCCCGCCGGCGCGCCCACCCCGGAACAAATGAAACAACGCGCCAATCGGCGCCTGCTCGCCGCGCTGCTGCTGATCGGCGTGGCCATCGGCGGTCTGGCGCTGACGGAGCGTTGGCGTCAGCGGCCGACGATTATCCCGCCGCCCCACGAACCCTCGCAGGCGCTGATTGCACCGCCGTCGCCGGAATCACCCGCCGAACCGGTCCAGGCCGATCATCCGGTACAGCCCCCGCCGCCGCCGCAGGTCGTCAATAACGAAAAGCTGGCCGCACCGGCCAGACCGGCCGCGGCATTGCCCGCGGACACCGCCAAAATTGCGGTCAAACCGGCGCCGGCGACAGGCGAGGCATACGTGGTGCAAGTTGGCGTGTTCATGTCGCCTGCCAATGCGCAGGTACTGCAGCAACAACTGCTCAAGGCCGGCATTCCCGCACACACGCAAACGCGCGTGCAACTCGGTCCGTTCCAGGACCGGCGCGAGGCGGAGACGGCGCTGGCAAAGGTAAAAAAACTTGGCGTCAACGCGGTGCTGGTCGCGCCGCGTTGATATTTTTCACGAATACAGCAGGCCGGGCAGCCACAGCGAGATCGCCGGCACGTAGGTCACCAGCGCCAGGTAGGCAAGCAGTACGAACACCCAGGGCAGACAGGCGATCGACACTTCGGTCATTCCCATCCTGGCGATATGACTGGCGACAAACAGGTTCAGTCCCACCGGCGGATGGATCATGCCGATCTCCATGTTCACCGTCATGATCACGCCGAGGTGGATGGGATCGATGCCCAGCGATTTGGCGAGCGGCAGCAGCAACGGCGCCAGGATCAGGATGATCGAGCTGGGTTCCATGAATTGCCCGGCGACCAGCAGGGCCACATTCACCGCCAGCAGGAACATCCACGGCGATAGCTGCTGATCCACCACCCACTGCGACAAAACCTGTGGGATCTGCTCGGAGGTGAGCAGGAAAGAGAATAGGATCGCGTTGGTGATGATGTAAAGCAGCATGGCGCTGGTGTTCGCCGCCGACAGCAGCACTTTCGGCATGTCCCGGACCTTCAGTCCGCGATAGATGCAGACCGCCGCTATGAAGGAGTACACCGCCGCAACCGCCGCCGCCTCGGTCGGCGTGAAGATGCCGCCATAGATCCCCCCCATCACTATCACCACCAGCATCAGGCCCCAGAATGCCTCCTTGAAGGATACCCAGACCTCTCGCGCCGAGCAGCGCGGCATGGTCGGGAAATTCTTTACCTGCGCGGTAACGTAGGTCACCAGCATCAGCACGCCGGCCAGCAGCAGCCCCGGCACCACTCCGGCCATGAACAGCTTGCCGGCGGACTCCGAAGTGCTGACCGCGTAGATAATCATGACGATCGAAGGCGGAATCAGGATGCCGAGCGAACCCGACGTAGCGATCACGCCCACCGCGAAACGTTTCGGGTAGCCGTGCTTGACCATTGCCGGCAGCATGATCGAACCGATTGCCACCACGGTCGCCGGACTCGAACCAGAGATGGTGGCGAAGAACGCGCAGGCGAGAATCGCCGCCATTGCCAGCCCGCCGCGCATCCGGCCCACCAGCGCCAACGCGAAGCGGATGATGCGCGCCGCGATGCCGCCTTCGGTGAGCAGGGTTCCGGATAGCACGAACAACGGCACCGCCATGATTGCGAAACTTTCCAGCCCGGTGAACAGGCGCTGCGACACGATGTCCACGGTGTCCAGCGCGAAGGATGAAAACAGCGCAAGGAACGTCAGCACCGTCATTCCCAGCGCGATCGAAATCGGCGTCCCGGTCAACAGCAGCAACAGCAGGATCAGCAGAATGAGGGTTACGTTCACGCCCCCTCCTCCGCGGCGGACCCGTGCGCTGGAACCGGCAACACGCCGGTTCTGACGAAGCGCGCCATCACCTGCAGAAAGCGATAGCACATCAGCGCCGAACCCAGCGGGATGCACAGATACACCACCCACATCGGCCACTCCAGGTCCGGTGACACCTGGCCGGTGCCGTGGATAAACCACACCCAGCGCGCTCCCATGATGGCGATGGCCGCAGTGAAAAACGCCCCCAGCGACAGCGCCAGAACCACCAGCACGCGCTTCAGCCGCGGACCGGCGGCGTCGACCACGATATCGACGCCGATGTGGATTCCGGTGCGCACCCCGTAGGCGGCGCCGAATTTCGCCATCCAGATGAACAAATAGATGCAGAGTTCCTGTGCCCAGGAAAAACTCAACGCCCCGGTGTAGTCCCACAACCAGAGGATGGCCGATGACTGCCTGTGGAGAACCGCAGCGAAAATGATGAGCGTGGCCGCCGCCATGAACGAGGCGATCAGCCATTCCTCGAGGCGATCGAGGACGCGATTGAAAATGCGACCCACTAGTGTCCTGTTCCGCTGATTCGAGGGATAAGTCGCGAACCTTGGACGGCGGCCGTAGTACCCGTTTGACAATATTCCATAATCGATCGGAAAACCCGCGAAACCGGCGTCAGGCAAGGCGCGAGTCCTCGACAGTGGCGGGGGCCGGTGGAACGTGGAGCAGGGATCGCCGCAGAGCGGAAGAGGGGCCCCGAACGTTTTCTGTTCGGGGATCTGACCTCGGAGGCGATCGAGGGCGGCGGACGATCCCTTTTGCG
>JBOIFZ010000178.1:0-6716 GCA_050741735.1 Burkholderiales bacterium | reverse complement strand
CCTGACAAATCCCCAGCCGTCGGTCCTCGACTGTACCTACGCCGCCGATCTCGACGTGGACGAGACGGTGGCGCAACTGACGCAAGATCCATCCAGAGCGCACGGTCTCATCACCGACGCAACGCGAAAGCAGATAATCGATGTCATGGAAGAGTCGATGACGCTGGAAGGCGGCATCGCGAAGATCATCGTCAGGAATCTGGCCGGATCGTGAACGCAGGCGCCGCTTAGGAGGCTAGTGGCGGTCATCCACTGCACCCGCAAGCTCGCGCAGAAGCTCTCCGGCGTGTCGCCTGCGCCGATCGCCGAGGCCAGCGCCCTGGGAAGCTGGCACGCGCACCTGGTGCGGTTCGACCGCCTGCAGTGCGTTCTGTTCTGCCACGACGACACGCGCTATTGCCTGTTCCAGCCGCGTCTGCGCGCGCCGCAGTTCGCGGACCTCGGCCGCTGGCATCGCGATCTGTTTCTCGCTTCGCTCGCGACGGAAGGGATTGCCGACGCGGTCGTCGCGAGGGTCGATGAAATGCTGGGTGCGCCGCGTTTCGACACGCAGACCGACCGGTCGGTTCTCGCGTCGATGAACATCGCGTTGGGCGATCTGGCGGCACACGTGGCGGACGTGGCCCACATCCTCGCGCTAGATCCACTCCGGGCATCGCAGCAGCTCAACCGTCGCCCGGCGCGCGCGCACGGCAAGTGGCTCCGGCCCGAGCGCGCGATGCGGGAGATGCTGATGCGCCATGCCACGGTCTGACTGAAGGCGTCATCCGATTCACGCCGTCGCGCGTTCTGCGGTGAGAGGCGACATGAAGATTCTCAGGGACTACGAGGGACGGGCGATCCGGCTCACGGATGAGCGGCTGGCGCATATCCTGGAGCACCCCGAGATGCAGGCAATGGAGGGCCGGATCGCGGAGACGCTCCTGCACCCGGAAAAGGTGCTGGAGTCCCTCAGCGACCCGCAGTCGCGCCTGTACTACCGCCTGTATCTCGCCACCCGGGGTGGGCGACAAGCACCTTTGCGTCGTGGTCAAGATGGCGGAGAATGACGCATTCGTCCTGACGGCCTACTTGATGTCCAAGCCGGCGGGAGGGAGACAACTATGGCCGAGAAAAAGCTGAAGATCTGGTACGACAAGGAAGGCGACTTCCTGGAGGTGATGTTCGAGCAGCGTCCCGGTGTCTTCCGCGAGACGGCGAATCCGCATGTCATGGAAAAAGTGGATGAGAAAGGCAATGTGCTCGGATTCTCGGTCATGCGGGTAAGCGCGCTTCGCGACGCGCCGCTCGAGGTGGCGTTGTAATTTTCTAAACGCAGTCCCTGAAGAGGCGAAAGGAGAACGGCATGACGTAGCTATCCATAACCAGGAGCTATGTCATGTCACGTACTTACCGCCGCCGCGGCGAGCGCCACGAGTATCGCTGGGTGCTGCGCGAAACGGTGTTCGACGCCGGTCGATTCACGCATATTCCGCTCGATCGTCATTCGCCTGAGGGCCGCCGCGCGATCGCACGCTTTCATTCGGACGCGGAGTTCACGATGCGCAGCGCCGCCCCACGCTGGTATCGCAGGCTGTTCGACCATCAGCTTCGCTCGGTGAACGACCGGGAGCTGCGTCGCTGGCTCGACGATCCCTCATACGACCCCGTGCAGCAGGTACGCCACCGCCACCGGGCCAATTGGAGCTGGTGGTAACGCCCGGAAAGCGGCCGCCCGCGCTACACTGATTCCATCGTGAATTCAGGGGCTTACACAGAAGACCAGCTTGTCGAGCAGCCCGCCATCGGGCTGTTCGCGGAGCTTGACTGGCAGACGGCCTCGGCGATGGAGGAAGCGTTCGGCGTCGCCGAACCCTCACCCCAACCCTCTCCCACGGGGAGAGGGAGTGTTTTTTTGGGGCGCGAGACATCGGGCGAAGTGGTGCTTGTTCCGCGGTTGCGCACGACGCTGGAGAAGCTGAATCCGCAGTTGCCGCAGGAGGCGATCGCGAGCGCGGTAGATGAGCTGTCGCGCGACCGGTCCGGTTGACGGAGGAGAAAGGCG
The DNA here is from genome assembly GCA_050741735.1 of Burkholderiales bacterium. Taxonomy (GTDB): domain Bacteria; phylum Pseudomonadota; class Gammaproteobacteria; order Burkholderiales; family JACQAP01; genus JACQAP01. The sequence continues at coordinate 4,672 of JBOIFZ010000178.1, read as the reverse complement.
GTTCTAAACTGTGATGGTTCCATAATGGTTCCAAGGAGTAGCCCATGCTCAACTTGACGCTCAAGAACATCCCAAAAGACCTCCACGCCATGCTCAAGGAAAGCGCGGAGAAAAACCGCCGCAGCCTGAACAGCGAGATTTTGATGCGGCTGGAAAGCGATTTCGCCGCGCCGACCGTCGATCCCGTAGTGCAAGCGAGAGAGCTGAAGGCCTTCGCCGCACGGCTGCCGCGGGTCGCGCACACCCGGGTCGGCCGCTACAAGCGGCAAGGCCGGGCGTGATCGTCGTCGACAGCAACGTCATCGCCTACTGCTGGGTGAATGGCCCGCTCACCGCGCTCGCGCAGCGCGTGCGAACCAGGGACCCGGACTGGCACGTCCCGATCCTGTGGCGCTCGGAAATGCGCAGTATCCTGACGGGCTACCTGCGCGACGGCAGCCTGACGGCGCCGCACACCGCCCGCATCATGGAAGCGGCCGAAGGCGCGCTCGCGGGCAGGGAGCACCTGGTGTCGAGCGCCTTGGTATTCGAGATCGCGGACAAGTCGCGCCTGTCTGCGTACGACTGCGAATTCGTGGCGCTGGCGGCCGTGCTTACGGTTCCGCTGGTGACTGCGGACAGGGCGGTGCTCAAGGCGTTTCCGGATCGGGCGCTGACGATGGAGACGTTCACGCGGACATGAGCGATGTGGGCGGAACGCGGTCTTGCGACGGCGTACACAGCCGCGAACGGCGGCTAGCCGTGGAAGTACCTGCTGATCCCGCACGACGCCATTTTCGAGAACATGACGATTCCTGGCCTCGTGGATTAACTCTCGGTGTGTGGAGATTCATTGGGTTTTCCGGGAAAATAGGCGGAAGCAGTGGCCAATCCCCTACGGCCATCCCGAGAATGAAATCCGAGGCTCTTACATGACTTTGCTCAACGTCACACTCGACGACAAGTACACGCTGCAGGAAGGCCGCGTCTTTCTCACCGGCACTCAGGCGCTGGTGCGCATGCCGATGATGCAGCACCTGCGCGACAAGGCCGCGGGCGCCAGCACTGCATGTTATATCTCCGGCTATCGCGGCAGCCCGCTGGGCGGCTACGACCAGCAATTGTGGGCGGCGAAAAAGCTGCTGCCCGAACACAACATCGTGTTCCAGCCTGGCGTGAACGAGGACCTTGCTGCCACGGCGATCTGGGGCACGCAGCAGGCGCATTTCGAGGGCGACAACAAGTACGACGGTGTGTTCGCGATCTGGTACGGCAAGGGCCCGGGCGTGGACCGCACGGGGGATGCCTTCCGCCACGGCAACCTGGCCGGATCGGCCTCCTTGGGCGGCGTGCTGTGTCTCATGGGCGATGACCACACCTGCGAATCGTCCACCACCGCGCACCAGAGCGAATTCGCGATGGTGGACGCGATGATCCCGATTCTGAACCCTGCCGGCGTGCAGGAAGTGCTCGACTACGGTCTGTACGGCTGGGCGCTGTCGCGCTACTCCGGTTGCTGGGTGGGGCTCAAGTGCATGAAAGACACGATCGACGCCAGCGCCTCGGTCGACGTCAGCCCGGCGCGCGTGCGCATCGTGATCCCGGCCGACTTCCAGATGCCCGCGGGCGGGTTGAACATTCGCTGGCCGGACGCGCCGCTGGAGCAGGAAGCGCGTTTGCATACCTGGAAGCTCGAGGCCGCCAAGGCGTTTGCGCGGGCCAACAGGCTGGACCAGGTGGTGATGGATTCGCCGGATGCGAAACTCGGTATCGCCACCTGTGGCAAGTCCTACATGGACGTGCGCCAGGCGCTTGCCTATCTCGGCATCGACGACGCGGAGGCCGCGCGCCTGGGCCTGCGCGTCTACAAGTTCGGCATGACCTGGCCGCTTGAGCCCACAGGCGCGGTGAAGTTCGCCGAGGGGCTGCAGAAGATCATCGTCGTGGAAGAGAAGCGCGCGCTGATCGAAACGCAGTTGAAGGAGACGCTGTACGGCAGCGCGGCCGCGCCGGAAGTGATCGGCAAGCGCGATGAGCTCGGCAAGATCCTGTTCCAGTCCAACGCCGCACTCGATCCCAACGAGATTGCGATCGCCGTCGGCCGCCGCATTCTCGAGCGCGTGAGCGATGCACAACTCGCGGCGCGCGTGGCGGAGCAGGAGCGGCTGCAGGCGCGGGTGCCGGAGAAACCGGCGATGGATCGCACGCCTTACTTCTGTTCCGGTTGTCCGCACAACACCGGCACCCGCGTACCCGAGGGTTCGCGTGCGCTGGCGGGAATCGGCTGCCATTTCATGGCACAGTGGATGGACCGCGACACCGCCGGGTTTACCCAGATGGGCGGCGAAGGGGCAAGCTGGATCGGCGAGGCGCCGTTCGTAAAAACGCCGCACGTTTTCCAGAATATCGGCGACGGCACCTATTACCACTCTGGACTGCTGGCAGTGCGGGCAGCGGCGGCTTCGGGCGTCAATGTCACTTACAAGATCCTCTACAACGACGCGGTGGCGATGACCGGCGGCCAGCCTGTCGACGGCCCGCTCACGGTGCCGCAGATCACGCTGCAGGTGTACTCCGAGGGCGCGAAGAAGATCGCGGTGGTCACCGACGAGCCGGGGAAGTACCCTTCGACCGTCGAGTGGGCGCCGGGCGTCACCGTGCACCATCGCGACGACTACGACCAGGTGCAACGCCAGTTCCGCGAGGTTGCGGGCCTGTCGGCGATCATTTATGACCAGACCTGCGCAGCCGAGAAGCGCCGGCGGCGCAAGCGCAACCAGTACCCGGATCCGGCCAAGCGCGCGTTCATCAACGACCTGGTGTGCGAAGGCTGCGGCGACTGCGGCGTGAAATCCAACTGCGTGTCGGTGCTGCCGCTGGAGACCGAGTTCGGCCGCAAGCGCACGATTGACCAGTCGTCATGCAACAAGGATTATTCCTGTGTCAACGGCTTCTGCCCGAGCTTCGTCACCGTCCACGGCGGCGGCGTGCGCAAGGGCAAGAGCGCCCCCGCGGGGCAAAATGTCGACACGTTGTTCCCGGCTGTTCCCGAGCCGCGTCTGCCGTCGCTGGATCAGCCTTACGGAATCATGGTGACCGGCGTCGGCGGCACCGGGGTGGTGACCATCGGCGCGATCGTCGGCATGGCGGCGCACCTGGAAGGCAAGGGTTTCGGCGGTCTGGACATGGCCGGGCTGGCCCAGAAGGGCGGCTCGGTGTGGAGCCACCTGCAGATCGCGGCCGATCCGGCCGACATCAAGACCGTGCGCCTCGGCTCGGGCGGCGCGAGCTTGGTGCTTGGTTGCGACCTGGTGGTATCCGCCAGCCAGAAGACCCTGGATACCGCGCGCACGGGCACACGCGTGGTGGCCAACACCCACCAGCAGATGACAGGCGAATTCACCCGCAACGCTGACATGCAGTTCCCGGCGCAGTCGCTCAAGCGCACCATCATCAAGGGCGTCGGCGAAGGCAACGCGGAATTCGTGGACGCGACGCGGCTCGCCACCGCGCTGATGGGCGACTCGATCGCTACCAACATGTTCATGCTTGGCTACGCGTTGCAGAAGGGCTTGGTGCCCGTGTCGAGCGCGGCAATCAACAAGGCGATCGAATTGAACGGTGCCGCGGTGAAAATGAACCAGGCGGCTTTGCTGTGGGGACGGCGGGCCGCGGCGGACCTGGCCGCGGTCGAGCGGCTGGTCGCGCCGAAGCCGGAAACGGCTGCGACCACGACGATTTCGCAGACGCTCGAGGAAATGATCGCGCGGCGAGTCGAATTCCTGACCGCTTACCAGAACGCTGCGTACGCGGACCGGTATCGTGCCCTGGTCGAACGCGTGAAGCAGGCCGAGTCCGCCAGGGCGAAGGGCCTCACCGGGCTCACCGAAGCGGTGGCACGCTATTACTTCAAACTGCTGGCCTATAAGGACGAATACGAAGTCGCGCGCCTGTATGCCGATCCGGCGTTCATGGAAAAGATCAGGTCGCAGTTCGAAGGCGATTACAAGCTGCATTACCATCTGGCGCCGCCGCTGTTCTCGAAACGCGATCCGGTGACCGGCGAGTTGTGCAAGTCCGAGTACGGCACCTGGGTGTTTTCGGCATTCAAGCTGCTGGCGAAACTGCGCGGATTGCGCGGCACCGCGCTGGACATTTTCGGCTACACCCCCGAGCGCAGGATGGAGAGGCGGTTGATCGGCGAATACGAAGCGGTCATCGAAGAAATCATCGGCAAGCTGGGACCGGACAACCATGCGCTGGCGGTGAAGATCGCCTCGATTCCCGAGGAAATCCGCGGCTACGGCCACGTCAAGGAACGTAATCTCAAGGCCGCCAAGCTGATGGAAGCGGACCTATTGCTGGCGTTGCGTTCGCCCGAGAAGGTCAAGTCGGCCGCGTAAACGCGCACGTCAAATGCGTTCGAAGCAAAGAGCGCAAAGGGAAAGGAAAGGCGCAGAAGAGGTCCGACCCCGTTCAGCGGGGGACGGTCGCGCTGGCGCATTTTTCGTCGGGGACAGGCTTTCTCATAGCAACAAAATCCCGCTTATACTTCCTATAGTCTGTTTATACGGCAAACTGTCTAGCTCCCGGAGACTGGCAAACGCCGTCGGCTCACGGCGCATTTGTGTCACGCAAACAGCGGGCCTGAGGATGGGGGCATGAAACGTCGCACGTTCATCACGTTACTGGC
>JBOIFZ010000177.1:0-24722 GCA_050741735.1 Burkholderiales bacterium | reverse complement strand
TCGAGGCGTGCCGGCGCCGGAACCTGACCGTGTGGCAGCCGATCCCGTCCTCGCTACTCGGCACGGCTTTCGTGCGGTTAGGACACGTAACCGAAGGGCTGCGCCTGCTGGAGGATGCGGTTCGTCTCAGCGGCGAACTTGGCATCCGCGCGCATCTGCCGGCGTGGAAGGTGAACCTGGCGGAGGGCTATCTTGCGGATGGCCAGCACACGCGCGCGCAAGCGGCCGCCCAGGAGGCGCTCGACCTGGCGCGGACCGCGGGCGAGCGCGGACACGAGGCCGCGGCCCACGCGGTTCTCGGCAACGTGGCGGCGAGCGGCAACCCGCTGCGCGCCGCCGACGCGTTCGAGCACTATGACACCGCCATGCGGCTGGCGGAGCAACTTGGGTTGCGGCCGCTGCTGGCGGAGATCCTGCTCGATTTGAGCCGGCTCAATGCCGCGCTGGGTGAGGATGCGAGCGCGAAGAAACACCGCGCCACTGCAGACGATTTGTTGCGTGATCTCGACATGCGCTCCTGGCAGGATTGGCGCGAGACCGAAGTATCCGAACTCGGCCAATTGTTCATCGTGGCGCGCTCGAACACCGAGCTTTACGAACTGCTGACGGAGGAGCTTTCGGGTGCGCAAAAGATCAAGGTGATCCGCGACCGTCGCCAGGATGAGCGGCGGCAGCGTCCGGCCCTTTCCACCGCGGAGCGCCGCCAGGTCGAGCGCCGCCGCTCTGCCATTGAAGAGGATCTGCAGAACTGGGGACTCGCAGTCGCGCCCTCGTTGGCCTGAGCGCCACTGCTATGTATAACGGGAAAAGTATGGGCGGGCCGGTCGCGTCTTACCTGGTCCCCGAATTGTCACGGCGACTCGATCGGATCGTCACCCGATTGACCCGTGTAAGTGCACTGTTTCATCGCCCAAACCACAGTTCAGTCTAGGCAACGTTTCATTGCGGTTCGCGGATCAGCCCCAAATAAATGCGATTGCCCTGCGGCATGCGCTTCACTCAGTTCCAAGGCGGCCCGCATGCCTTCGAGGTACAAGCGCTCGGTTTCGATCGATGGCGTCGCGGCGAGTCCTTTGGCTAGTGCTTCCCGGCACCGCAGGTATGTACGCACGACCCCTGCAACTTCGCCCTCTTTCAGGGGTGGATTCAACATCTAACTGCACCACTTGAGCGCAGGTAGGACACGGCGGGTGTTTGGTAGCGTGAGAAGCGCGACCAACCCACCTACCAGGAGACACCCACCATATCCTATGCACGGCTTGCGCGGGGCGGGACAGGATTAGATTGATGCCGAAGGGCCGGTCGGTGAGTTCGCGCACACGGCGAATTTTTTGCCGCAGCAATTCTGGTGAATTGGCGCCGGCGCCGAGAATTCCCAGCCCCCCGGCCCGGCTCACCGCCGCGGTTAATTCTGGCCCCGTGATCCAGCCCATCGGCGCGCAGACGATCGGATGCGCGATGCCTAGCAGTTCACACAGCCGGGTGCGCAACATCGTCAGGCGTTGCCCGGGGGCGACGGATCGATGAGATCAGCCGCGACCAACCCGGCTCGTCGCGATCGAGCAAGCGCTTCAGCGCTTCGAAGTGCAGTACGGACTGTTGACGTTCGCCGCCGATCTGTCTCGCCGCTTCGGCGACCATTTTTTCCGGCACGCGCTTGAGTTTCCCGCCGGTGCCTTGTGCCAGTATCTGCACCATGCAGGAGCGCTCGAGATAATAGAGGTCGTCGAAGGCGTGGGCGACGTTGTCGCCGCAGACGATGACGCCGTGATGCTGCATGAAGATCACCTCGTTGTCGCCGAGCGCGTTGCATATGCGATCGCCCTCGGCGTTGTCCAGCGCAACGCCGCCGTACCCGCGGTCGTAGCCGATGCGGCCGTAGTAGCGCATGGCGTTCTGGTTGGCGAGCACGTCGAGTTCACCGTCGTCCAGCAACGTCAGCGCGGTAGCAAAGGGCATGTGGGTATGCAGCACGCATCTCTTGCGCTTGCCCAGATGAATGCGGCCGTGGATGAAGAAAGCGGTCGGCTCCACAGTGTGTTTGCCTTCGACCACCACGCCTTTTTCGTCCACGATCATCAGGTCGGCGGGCGTGATCTCGGACCAATGAAGGCCCTGAGGATTGATCAGGAACTTGCCGGGATCGCCCGGCATTTCCAGGCTGAAGTGATTGCAGACGCCCTCGTTCAGTCCCATACGGGCAGCGGAGCGCAGCGCCGCGGTCAGGTCTATTCGGGCCTGGGTGACCGGATCGAATCGTTTCATGCTGTTCTCCTCCCTAAGTGTCCCGTTCCGCTAATTCGTGGCTGAAAACCCGGCGAAAATCGGCGCCATGCTGTGTTACGAGTCCTTGCCGTGCGTGTCGGAGCGCAGAAGAGGGGCCCCTCTGGGGATCTGACCGCGGAGACACGCGTAAGGCCGGTGACGGACACGCTATTGGCCAGTTGCACGGTCGCATCCCCGCAAGCGGGGCCCCTGCTCGACGTTCCACCGGCCCCCGCCACTGTCGAGGACTCGCGCCTTGCCTGACGCCGATTTCGCGGGTTTTCCGATCGATGATGGATGGCTGTCAAATAGAGCATGGGACTGACGTCCAGGGTTCGAGAGTTATTCCACGAATTAGCGGAACAGGACACTAGGTTGTGCTCATTCTGCCATAGTGGCCGGTGGCCTCGAAAACGCTGCGCCTCCTTTCATTCCCTGGGCGCAGCGTCCGCAGGTCGACCGGATCGCGGATGCACCTGCAGCCACAGCGTGACCGGACCGTCGTTAGTCAAAGACACTTTCATCATGGCGCCGAATTCGCCGGCCGCAACCGGGGAGTGTGCGCGTCGGGCGCGCGCCAGCATATGTTCGAACAGCCGTCTGCCTTCATCGGGCGGGGCGGCAGGAGTGAAACTGGGTCGTGTGCCTTTGCCGGTGTCCGCCGCCAGTGTGAACTGCGGCACCAGGAGCAGTCCGCCAGCCACATCCCTCAGGCTCAGATTCATCTTGCCGGCGGCATCGGCAAACACGCGATAATCGAGCAGCCGTTCCAGTAGACGTTCCGCCTCCGTCACGGTGTCGCCGCGCTCGGCGCAGACCAACACCATCAGTCCGGGGCCGATCGCACCGACCGTCTTGCAGTCCACGTCCACATGCGCTTCGCTGACCCGCTGCAGCAGCCCGATCATTGCTCGCCGGTTTCCCTGTGTTCACGGGATTTTACCCACTGACTGTAATCAGAGCTTCCCCGGGTCTTGACGATCGCCCTCAACCAATCGCGATGCCGCTACACTGTGAATACGGCAATCGTGGAGGTCGGGGATGGAACAGGCTCAGGACGGCAAGGAAATTGCGACACTTGCGGGCGGGTGTTTCTGGTGCCTGGAGGCGGTGTACCACCGGCTGCAGGGTGTGGAAAGCGTGGAGTCCGGTTACATGGGCGGACAGCGACGCAATCCGACCTACGAAGCGGTGTGTAACGGCGACACCGGGCATGCAGAGGTGGTGCGCGTCATTTTCGATCCGAAGGTGCTCAGCTACCGCGATCTGCTGGAAGTCTTTTTCGTGATCCACGATCCGACCACGCTCGATCGCCAGGGCAACGACGTCGGCAGCCAGTACCGCTCGGCGATTTTCCACCACACGCCGGCACAGAAAGCCGAGGCGGAAAAGATCATCCGCGAGCTGACGGAAGACAAGGCTTTTTCCGATCCGATCGTAACCGAAGTCGTGCCGGCCGGGCAGTTCTACATCGCCGAGGGCTATCACCGGGAATACTTCCAGAACAATCCGAACCAGCCGTACTGCCACTACGTGGTGGCGCCGAAGGTGGCCAAGTTCAGGGAGAAATTCGCCAGGCGACTGAAAAAGGCAAGCTAGCCTTTCGCGCTGAGGATTTCCCGGTGCGCCGGATAATTTCTTTCTCCCGGCGGTATAGTATCGGTCGAGAGCAATACACAAAGAGGGCCGCCATGACAGTCAAGGATGTCGTCCGCACCCGAGCCGAGCCGCAAACGCCATATGCAAGCCGCGCCCGCTACCACACCTCGGAAAACCCGTTCACCTTCGGCTATCCGCCGGTACCGGCACGGCAGTTTTTGGGCGAGCGCGAACGGGCCTTCGATCCGGCAACACCGACCGTTGCGATTGCGCTGGATGCCGCCGGGGATCTCGGCACGCCGTATCCGGCCACCACGCCCACGCTGCTGTGCCGTTATCTGAAGATCCGCGCAGGCGAACAATTGCGCGCAGCCTTTGCGGCCTCGGGCGCGATCTACTACGTCATGGCGGGCAGCGGCGATAGCCGCAACGCAGCCGACGTGATCGCGTGGGGCGCGGGAGATGTGTTCTGTTTCCCCGGGGGTAGCGAGACCACGCATCGTGCGGGCGGTGCCGACTGCCTGCTGTTCGTGGCGACCAATGAGCCGCTGCTGGCCTTCGAGCGGCTGAGCCCGCCCGCGCCGCCAGAGTCGGTAGTCGATACGGTCCACTGGCCCGCGCACGAGATCGAGCGGCGCTTCGAAGCGGTCTGGCAACGCCCTGTCACCGAAAACACCACCGGCCATTCGGTGATGTTCTCAACCGCGGCGCTGGCGCCTGGCTACATGACCATCCCGTCGATCAATGTCGCGATAAACACGCTCGCCCCGGGCCGCGATCAGCGCCCGCATCGCCACAATGGCGTGGCGGTGACGCTGGCGATCCAGGGCGACGGCATCTACTCGATGATCGGCGGGCAGCGCGTGGACTGGTCCACCGGCGCTGCGCAGATCACGCCGGCCACGCTGCTGCACTCGCACCACAACCGCGGCGTGAAACGCATGCGCTCGCTGGTCATACAGGACGAGGGATTGCATCACTACACGCGCACGCCGGGTTTCAGTTTCGACTGAAGACACCAGCGGGCCTCGCAGCATCGCTGCAAGAGCAACGGGCACTTTTCTGTGCCCGTTGTTTTTGTGTGTCATTCGCCGCAATTCAGGGCCTGATGAAACAAGACCCCGTCTGCTCCGCACCGCGGTTCAGCGCTTCCACCTTGGCGGTGGCGAATGCCCACAGGTCGTCGAGCGTCGCCGCGGTTCTCTCGGCGAACTCCACCGTGTCGTAACGAATGGACCTTCCAGGCCAGATATCTTCCCTGAGTTCGAAGTCGCCCACCTCCCTTCGTATGCGGGCCGCACCTGGGCACCGATCCCCACATACGCGTCGCCCTTGTCGGCATCCTGCGCGAACGCAACCGGGGACAGGCATGACGCGAGGACATACGAAAAAGTCAGTGGGTGGCGCATGGTCGTCTTTCGTCGTTTGGGGGCGTGTAGTTTGTCACGCGCCAAGGATCGTCACGCCTTACCGCCCTAGAGCACCTGCAACGGCGCCGGTCCTTGCGGCGACGCAAACAGGCGGTCGAGTTCCGCGAGCTGTTCTTTCGTCAGTGGATTCTCGAGCGCGCCGAAATTTTCTTTCAGCCGCTCGCGCTTACCGGTCTTCGGGATGGCGATGATGTCATCGTTGGCGAGCAGCCACGCGAGCGCGGCTTGCGCCGGGGTCATACCGTGGCGGCGTGCGAAATCGGCAAGCTTCGGGTTGCGCACCAGCCTCGCCTGCTCGATCGGCGAATACGCCATCACCGGAATGCGCCGCTTGCGCAGCCACGGACCCAAATCCCATTCGATGCCACGGCGGGTGAGGTTGTAGAGCAACTGGTCGGTTGCCACACTCTTGCCGCCGGGCACGGACCACAGTTCCTGCATGTCCTCGAGATCCAGGTTGCTCACGCCGTAGTGGCGGATCTTGCCGGATATCTGCAGCGCCATGAATGCCTCCATGGTTTCGGCGAACGGCACGTTCCCGCGCCAATGCAGCAGATAAAGATCGATGCGGTCGGTGCGAAGCCGCTTGAGGCTGCGCTCGCACGCGGCCACTGCGCCTTTGCGCGTGGCGTTGTGCGGATAGACCTTGCTTACCAGGAAGGCCTCGTCGCGCCGGCCGGCGATCGCATCGCCGATCAGTTCCTCGGCCTTGCCTTCGCCGTACATTTCCGCCGTATCGATGAGCGTGATGCCAAGATCCAGGCCGAACCTGAGCGTTGCGATCTCCTCGGCGCGGCCCGCCTTGTTTTCGCCCATATGCCAGGTGCCCTGGCCGAGCGCGGGAACGCGTTCACCCGTTGGAAGTGCGACTGTCTTCATGGCCTGTCCCGCGAGATTGGGCGCATTCGCAAGTATAGGTCGGCCATCGTCCCGGTTTGGTTTGCGCGCGGGCGTTGTGCCCCGACTGCAGGAAGCCGCACAAGCTCTCCGACGAGGAAGTCAGGGTGTCGCTCAACCAGTACTGCGACGGCATGCCGCTCGTGCCGGCGGAAGTGCGCAAACGCTGGGAGTCGAGCTACGGCGACAAGCAGGGACAGTCGACGCTGTACCAGGCCACGGGTTGCGACAAATGCGGAAAGCGCGGCTATCGCGGCCGCCTCGGTTTTTTGCGAACTGCCGGTGAATTCACGCGCCATCAAGGCGCTCATCCAGACCCACTCCAGGGTCGAAGACATCCAGAAGACCGCGCTTGCCGAAGGCATGCTCACGCTCAAGCAGGACGGTATCGAGAAGGTGCTGCAGGAGAAAACCGACCTCGCCCAGGTCCGGTCGGTGGCGATGTGATTCACCGGCGGGTCCAGGCGCATCGCCTGATGCGGCGACCCCACTTCCTTCAACGCTGGAAGTAAGCGTCCTTTCCGAGCAACGCTTCGCGGAAGCGGTCCTTAAGATGCGCCCCGTCGCGCGGCGGCAGCACCAGCGGAAGCTTGTCCGGCGCCACCTTGACCTGCGCGAACAACGGACCCTCGGCGCGGTGGAGGTCCGCGCGCAGCCGACTGACCTGCTCGATCGTGGTAACCATCGTCGCCGAGACAAAGCCGCAGGCCTTTGCCTCCGCGGCGAGATCGACCCCGAACGCCGTGTGTGACGCCTGCATGCCGGTCTCGCCGTAGCGTTCGTTGTCCAGCACCACCAGCGAAAGATTGCTCGAGGGCTGCGCGCCGATGGTGGCGAGCGAGCCCATTCCCATCAGCAGTTCGCCGTCGCCGGTAAGTACCAGCACCCGACGCTCCGGCTGCGCCAGCGCCAGCCCCAGGCCGATCGCCGCGGCGCCGCCCATTCCGCCCCAGAGCGGGAAGTTGAGCGGATGATCGCCGGCGTCGGTTGCATCCCACGCCGGCGCGCCCAGTCCCGCGATCACCAGCAACTCCCCGCGGCCGGCGAGCAGCATCCTGACGACCTCACGCCGGTCCAGTGCTTTCGATTTGTCCCTTCGACGTCTTCGCCGCCATGTTCGGTCCTCGCAAGTCCTCAGTTATCGAAGGTTTTGGCGCCTAGCAGCCGCTGCCCGATCAGCAACGCCGCGGGGCGCAGCGTGTTGTAGGCGATGCGCAGCGCTCCCTCGGCGAGCGGCAGGATGTCCTCCTCTTGGTCGGCACGGGTGACGAGCACACCCATTTCCTCTAGAAGGTTTTTCGCCGCATGCCCCATCGGCACCTGCCAGGGGTTGAATTCCGCCCAGTCGCCGCGCATGGTCGATCATCGCCAGCGGCACCCGGCAGGCGGATAGCATCGAGGCCATGTTTATGCAATTACCGATGCCGCTCGACTGCATCAGCAGCACGCTCTTGTCGCCGCCGAGCCACAGGCCGACCGCGAGAGCGATGCCTTCTTCCTCGGTGGTGAGCCGCACCGCGCGCAGTTCGCGGTCCGCTTCGCACAGCCGGATCAGCGCAGCATGGCCGGCGTCCGGCACGAAACTCACCTGCCGAAAGCCCTGTTGCTTGAACAACTGATGCAGCCCCTGGCTCCAGTGCGGTTTCATGGTGTTCTGATTTTTCGATAGATAGGGAAAGTTCCGCGCCACCATGCGGGACTAACGCGATTTGGCCACAGCCGGTGGATCAGGGCAAGGCACGGGCGCCGCGGCCGGTTCGACGGCGCTTTCCGGCTCCGGCAAACCCGGAGAATTGAAAGCCCGGCTTGCGCGTGCGCCAGGAAGTGCTATAGATAAATCAGGCTTGCAAAAAAGGAGGAGGCCATGACAGACCCGGTGCGTAAGGCGGACTATTTCTACGTGGAAGTGGCAAACCAGGCGGGGGCGGGCGCCACGTACCTGGAGGCGCTCAGGGACGCAGGCGTGAACCTGCTCGCATTCACGGGTTTCCCGGCGGGACGCAAGGCGCAGATAGACTTCATCCCCGAAGATTCAGCCGCCTTCCGCACGGCGGCGAAAAAGAACAAGTGGAAGCTTTCGGCGCGTAAGACGGTGTTTCTGGTGCAGGGCGACGACCGGCTGGGCGCGATCCACGAAGTGATCGGCAAGCTCGCCGCGGCCGGGATCAGCATGACCGCGCTGGATGCGGTGACGGCCGGTGCCGGACGCTACGGCGCGATGTTCTGGGTCAAACCCAGGGACGTCGCGAAGGCGGCCAGGATCCTCGGGGCAAGTTAAAACGGGCGCCGGTCAGTGCCCGATTGGTTTTCCGGCTTCGGACGGCCGGCACAGCGATTACTTCGTCAGGTGCTGCTTGAATCAGTTCAGCGCCGGTGTCGAGGCGCGCTGGAAGCCGCTCAGGATTTCGAGCCGAAGTCCCAGGGATTGATCTTCTTGAAGGTGCCGAACGTCTGGAAGTGAACGCGCTGCAGGACCAGCAGGGCGCGCAGGACGTCCGGCGGGAAGCCCTGGCGATTGCCGCGGTCGTCCATGATCAAACCGTCCAGATAGGTTTCGCCCGGGCCCGTCCCCCATAGCGCAAGCAAGGTCTGATGGATGCGGGGAAACCGTGCTTTCAACATCGCGACCGCCTCCTCGGTCAACTCCTTGTCCGTAGGTTGGCGCTGATACTTCTGATCGACGATCTCGCTGACCGGAACCTTCGCGTCGATTTCCGCATCGGACATGATCTGCGGGAACTCCGGCTCTTCAGCGATCATCACGACACGCCTTCCCAAAGGTTGCAACGATTCGTAGCAAACGAATTACTGGCCAACGGCGGGGGTCGCATTCGAGAAGAGAAGCGCGCCGATAAGCACTGGCGAGTGCCCGCGTGTTTGGCAGGTTCCACCACCGTCCCCTTTTGGAGCGACCCGCGACCCGGGCCTTGTTATTATTTTAGCAGGCGATTCAAGCTCAGCGTATTCCTGCGTCTTGGCAGCGTAAACGCCGGCCTGAGCCCTGCGGTTTACGGCCGGCCTGAGCTTCCACCTGTTTTTCGTCTTCCAAGGAACGGCGATCATGCCGCCAAATTCCGCTCATGCTGAGTGCTGCGAAGGAACCTACAGCCTGCGTCGTCCATTCTTTGCGCTCTCCGCGTTTTTGCGTTGAGATGTTGCTCTTACTCGGACCGAGGCCCTCGTCCTTCGTACCTTTGTTTTATTCATTTCCTCGCCAGGTGCAAACTGCCGGAACCCGGAACTGCAACTTATTTCAGGGCAGGAAGGTCGAACTCAACGGGTGCGCCATCAATTCGTCCTGAGGGCGTATAGGCGAATTGCCGCCACCTGTTTATCGGTTAAACAAGCGGTTGGCTACGCGGCCGATCCGGGCCGTGCGGTCAAAGGGGTGGCTCATCTTGTTGTGGCACCCGCGTTCTTGATTCTGGCAACAGGCAGCGAATCCCCGTCGGGCATTATGACTGCTCCGTGCATCCTCGCGGCACCTCGCAGGACAAGAAAAGACACTTCCAAGAAAAGGCACGAGCCGGGTACGTCGTGGTTCGAACGGATGCCGCTCGGGTTCCTTCAGCCGCCCCCAGAGCCTTTGACACTTACCAAGAGAAGGAGACAACACAATGAAGATACTTCGATTTCTGGATTCTTCCGGCGACCGGGAGATCAGCTTCGACGACAGCGAAACGATGGCGGAGGCCAAAGCCGAGGCCCGGCGTCTGTTCGAGCGCAGCATGGCGGCCGGAGCGATTGCGTTCAGCGTGAACCGTAAAGGCGGCGGCGCAGACCAGAAGGCAGCTGAGTTTTCCGCGCTGGAAGACGAGACGGTCGTGGTCCCACGCATCGTCGGGGGCTAAGCGCCCGCTTGTCGTTAGGCGGCAATGCGGGAATGCCTGGCCCGTATCCTCCGGCCCTCGGGGGACTGGAGTCCTGCGGGCGATCAAACCTCGGATGAGGTGCGTGGCAACTTGCGCCAGGGAAATCCGGCGTTGCCGCAAAGTATCCGCCGGTGCATCCGATGGTTGTTGTCGTATGAGGACTATGCCGTGGCATCGACCGATGAATTGTTTGTGGAAATACCCGGGAAAGGCCCGACCCCCGACGCTCGCGCCAGGCAACTGCTGCTTCGCGTGCTGAACCCTGTGCAGCGTGACGAATTCTCGCGTTACGGTTACTTCACGGTGGACGCCGTCGGTTGGGGACGCTTCCGCGTCCTGTCGCGCACGACGTTCAATGTCCTGAATACGGGGACCGGAATGGCCTTCTGCGCCGGCCCAGATATCCCGGTGCCGTTGGCGGACCTGATGCTGGCCCAGAAGCTCATTCTGGAGAACGATCCCGGACGCTTTTTCCGTGTGGCAAATCACAGGAGGGAAGGCGGAAGGTGCTCCGGCGCGGGTCTGTAAATAGAGAAAAACAAAGCGACAACACGCCACAAAGTGGCTTGTTGTAGTTCTGGCATGACTTGAAAGTCAGCCTACACAGCAACAGATCGCTTCGCGCTATGTTGTGGCGTAGGGTAATGCGGCGTGCTGTGATCATATCCCCATGACACGGCCGCCGCGTTAGCCGGAGTCAAGAGACGAAAGAGGAAAGAGGAAAGGTACGAGTGGCTCACGCCCTTGCGCTAGGGGAGTACTCCGCCCTCGGCCAGTGGACAGCGCGAAGTGAAACGACTACTGAGTGCCGTGGCCACCCGCGGCGAAAAGCGGACATAAAGCGCGAGCAGACTGCTATTTCCCGTCCCCCGTTCTCTAAACTGGAACGGACTTTCCTTTGCGTACCTTTGCGGCCTTTGCGTTGAACGTGTTTCGTTCCTGGGCTTGTCTTTTCAGCCTTTGCCGCCTCTGTGTCAACGCTCCTATGGCCGGCCATCGGCAGCCGGTTTTCCTTCAGTCCCGCTTTGTCGTCCCCAGTGTTGCCCTGATGGCGAAATACGTGATCACTGCCGAAGCGAACGCACACCCCGCCAGGAAGTACAGGCCCATCTCGAAACTCTTCGTGCTGTCCTTGATCCAGCCGACGATGAAGGGTCCGACATAACCACCGAGGTTGCCGATGGAGTTGATCAGCGCAATGCCGGCGGCGGCGGCTGCTCCCGTGAGGAACATCGAGGGCAACGGCCAGAAGGACGGCCGCGACCCGTAGATTCCGATGGTGGCAACCGACATGGCGACGAGAGCCCAGTAGGAGCCGGTAAACCAGCCCACACCGGCGAGCCCTGCCGCCGCGACCGTGGATGCAATGATGAGGTGCCAGCGCCTCTCGTTGCGGCGATCCGAAGAGTGGCCCCAAAGCACGAGGCCGATCACGCCGATCACATATGGGATCGCAGTCAACAGGCCCGTCACGAAGTTCGAATGCCCGAAGCCCTTGACGATCTGCGGCAGGAAAAAGGTGATGCCGTAGCTGGCGATGACGCTCGTGAAGTAGATCATCGACAGCATCAGTACGCGCTTGTCGGCGAGCGCACGCAGGAGCGTCAGGCGGCCGGCGCCTTCGACCCGGGTTCGTTCGGCCTGCAACTCGGATTCGAGCCACTCGCGCTGGTCCGCGCTGAGCCAGGTGGCTATGGCCGGGCGGTCCGTGAGCAGCCTCAGCACGACAAACGCGAGCAGCACGGCGGGAATGGCTTCGAGGATGAAAACCCACTGCCAGCCATGCAGGCCCCAGATGCCATCCATCTCAAGAATCGCGCCCGAAATGACCGACGCAGCCGCGTTGGCGACGGGGACCGCAATGAACAGCGTCGAGATCACACGGGCACGATACGCAGCCGGATACCAGGTGCTGAGATAGAAGATGATGCCGGGGAAGAATCCGGCCTCGGCTACGCCGAGCAGAAAGCGCAGCGCGAGGAAGCTGATCGGCCCGGTAGTGGCGGCCATCAACCCGGAAATGATGCCCCAGGTGATCATGATGCGGGCGATCCAGCGGCGGGCGCCGACCCACTCCAGAACCAGGTTGCTCGGCACTTCAAACAGCGCATAACCGATGAAGAAGATGCCGGCACCCCAGCCGTACATGTAGGCGCTGATGCCCAGGTCCTTGTTCATGGTCAGCGCGGCAAAGGCGACATTGGTGCGATCGATGTACGCGACCAGATAGCTCACCACGATCAGGGGGAGCAGCCGCCACGAAATCTTCAGAATTGTGCTGCGCTGGAATTCGGGCGTGAATCGCGGATCCATGGCGTTGCACCTCTCCTTGTCAGAGTTTACGTCCGTAGTTCAGCAGTCCCGCAGGACCCTTCGGGGGGCGGGCACGGATCGCCGCTTCGTTCGGCTCGATTCCCCAGCCGGGCCGGGCATGACCAGATGACCATCGACGAACTCCGGCAAGTGGCTGAACAACTCGTGGTCCCAGGCGATGCGGTCGATGTCGGTCTCCATGATCCGCAGGTTCGGCACGGCCGCCGCAAAGTGCGCGTTCATCGTGGTGCACAGATGTCCGTAGAAGTTGTGCGGGGCGACATTTACCTCGTGCGCTTCTGCGGCTGCCGCGATTTTC
Source organism: Burkholderiales bacterium (assembly GCA_050741735.1). Lineage (GTDB taxonomy): Bacteria > Pseudomonadota > Gammaproteobacteria > Burkholderiales > JACQAP01 > JACQAP01. The sequence goes on along the minus strand of JBOIFZ010000177.1, from coordinate 12,027 downwards.
ATCGATTGCCACACCCCGTTCCAGGGGGTGTCCACGATGGCGACGTCCATCGCCTGCTCGCGGAAGTAGGGCATGAACTCGCGCAGGCCCAGCAGGGTCTCGCACGAGCTGATGGGATGCGGGCTGTGCCGGCGGATGTAACCCAGGGCTTCCGGCACGAAGCTGTCGATCTCGACCCAGAAGATGTCGAGGCCGGCGATAGCGCGCAGGATTTCGAGATAGCCCTCGGTCCTGGCGTTGAAGTTGAGGTCGAGCAGGATGTCCACATCCGGGCCGGCGCCGTCGCGCAGCGCTTCGAGGTGCATGACTAGGTTGCGCAGCACGTCGCGTTCGACATTGAGCTCGGGCGCGAACGGCACGCCGAAACCCGGCCGCCATCCCCGCGCGTTCTTCCCGTCCTTGTCGTACATGAAGATGTTGGTCTTCAGCGCGTTAAATCTCTTCTCGCGCACTTCGCGGCCGATCGCCTTGACGCCCTCGAGGTCGGTGATCGCCGGCTTGTAGTGGGTCGGGTGATTGATCCGCCACGTGGCGCAATGCGACCAGTACACGCGGATGCGGTCGCGAATCTTGCCGCCCAGGAGTTCGTAGACCGGTACGCCGAGCCCCTTCGCCTTGGCATCGAGCAGCGCGTTCTCTATCGCACCCATGGCGAGCGTAACGATGCCGCCGGAAGCAGGGCGGGTGGCGCTATGGAGTTCGGCGTAGATGCGCTCGTGCGCACCGACTTCCTGGCCGATGATGCGTGCGGACAGCCGTTCGATGACGGTGCCCACGCCCGGTGCGCCGAATCCCTCGTCGAACTCGCTCCAGCCGGTGATGCCGGTATCGGTGGTCAGTTTGACGAAGTGGTAATTGCGCCAGCCTGCGTCGCAGGACAGCGTGTCTATGCTTTTTACCTTCATGGATTCCTCTCCCGCTCTCGCACCGGGAAGAGGGGGGCTGGTGCGCACCCCAGCGATGTCGCGCACAATGAGGCTTTATCTGCCAGGAGTTCTGCCATGTCCTTATCCATGTTCAAGGCTTCCGCCCCCGTGTTCACCCGTCAACTGGCAAACCTTTCCGCGATCCTTCACAAGGCGGAAGCGCATGCGGCGGCACGGAAGATCGATCCGGCGGTCTTCATCAACGCCAGGCTCACGCCCGACATGTTCCCGCTTTCCCGCCAGGTGCAGTCAGCCAGCGATTCGGCGAAAAGCTGCGCAGCCCGCCTCGCCGGCGTCGAGGTGCCCAGCTATGCGGATACCGAAACCACCTTTCCCGAACTGCAGGCGCGCATCACCAAGACCGTGGCGTTCCTGCAAAGCCTCCGCCCGGAGCTGATCGACGGCAGCGAGGAGCGCGCGATCGTCCTCAAGCTCCGCGGCCAGGAAACGAGATTTACCGGCCAGTTTTATCTTCTGAACTTCGCCCTGCCCAATTTCTTCTTTCATGCCGTCACGGCCTACGACATCCTGCGCCACAACGGCGTGGAGATCGGCAAGCAGGACTTCCTCGGCAGCGCCTGATCGACGCCCGGTAAACCAGGACACCAGGCATGATCCCTTTTTCCATTCTCGACCTCTCGCCGATCCCCAGGGGCGCGACCGCGTCCGAGGCATTGCGCAACACGCTCGCGCTGGCGCAGCGCGCCGAGAGCCTGGGTTACAAGCGCTACTGGATTGCCGAGCATCACAACATGCCAGGAATCGCCAGCGCCGCAACCGCGATCGTCATCGGCTATGTGGCCGGCGGCACCAGGACCATTCGCGTGGGCTCCGGCGGCATCATGCTGACGAATCACTCGCCGCTGGTGGTCGCCGAGCAGTTCGGCACGCTCGCCTCGTTGTATCCAGGCCGCATCGATCTGGGCCTCGGCCGTGCTCCCGGCACCGACATGATGACGGCGCGCGCCCTGCGGCGCGATATCGCGGACAGCGCCGAGCAGTTCCCGCATGACGTGCAGGAACTGCAGAATTATTTCGCCGCCCCGGAACCCGGGCAGCACATTCGCGCAGTGCCCGGCGCCGGCCTGGAGGTGCCGATCTGGTTGCTGGGTTCGAGCCTGTTCAGCGCGCAACTCGCGGCCATGTTCGGTTTGCCGTTCGCTTTCGCCTCGCATTTCGCGCCCGACCTGATGAGGCAAGCGCTCGAAATCTACCGCAGCCGCTTCGAACCTTCGAAGCAGCTCGACCGCCCTTACGCCATGCTCGGCGCGAACGTGCTGGCCGCCGATTCCGAGGCGGACGCGCGCCGCCAGTTTACCTCGCAACAGCAATCCTTCATCAATCTCAGGCGCGGGTCACCGGGACAGGTGCCGCCGCCGATCGACGACATCGACACGTACTGGTCTCCCGCCGAGCAGGCGATGGTCGAACGATCGCTCGCCGTGTCGTTCGTAGGCTCGCCGGAGACAGTCCAGCGCGGTCTCGCGGCCTTCATCGAATCCACGCAGCCGGACGAACTGATGATCACCGCGCACATCCACGATCAGCCAGCGCGCCTGCGTTCGATTGAGCTCGTTTCCAAGGTGCGGGAAAATCTGGCTTCAGCGGGGCGCGGAAATGAGAATGCGCCGCGCGAGATGGCGGCGAATACCAAACGATGAAACTGTCCGAACTTCTCGGCATAGAGCTGCCGATCATCCAGGCGCCGATGGCAGGCGCGCAGGGCCACGCGCTGGCGCTGGCTGTCTCCAATGCCGGCGCTCTCGGCTCGATCGGCTGCGCCACGCTCAGCAGCGACGCCATGCGCAACGAGCTGGCGGCAATCAAGGCAGGGACCGGCAAGCCTTTCAACGTGAACTTCTTTTGCCACGTCCCGCCCGTGGCCAGCGCGGAGCGCGAATCGGCCTGGCGTGCGGCGCTCTTGCCTTACTACAGGAAATACGGAATCGATCCCGAGAAAATTCCCGCCGGACCGGGGCGCGCACCCTTCAATGCCGAGGCCGCCGACGTACTGGACGAAATCAGGCCCGCGGTGGTGAGCTTTCATTTCGGATTGCCGCCAAAAGAACTGCTGGCGCGGGCGAAAGCACTGGGCGCGAAAATACTTTCCTCGGCGACCACCGTCGACGAGGCGCTCTGGCTCGAAGCGCACGGGGTGGACGCCATCGTTGCACAAGGCGTGGAGGCGGGCGGACATCGCGGCATGTTCCTGTCGGATGATCTGACCACGCAGGTCGGAACATTTGCGCTGCTGCCGCAGGTGGTGCGCGCGGTGAAACTGCCGGTCATCGCTGCCGGCGGCATCGTGGATGCGCAAGGCGTCGCGGCTGCCATGGCGCTGGGTGCAGCCGGCGTGCAGATCGGAACAGCTTACCTGTTGTGCCCGGAAGCCACCATCAGCGCGGTACATCGCGCGGCGCTGAAGAGCAAAGCCGCGCGCCACACGGCACTGACGAACCTGTTCACGGGCCGGCCTGCGCGGGGAATCATGAACCACGTCATGAAGGAACTGGGTCCGATGAACAACGCGGCGCCGGCGTTTCCGCTGGCTACCTCGGCCATCGGGCCTTTGCGCGCCAAAGCCGAAGCCGAAGGCTCAGGTGATTTCTCGCCGCTTTGGTCTGGACAGAACGCCAGCGGCTGCAAGGAGATATCGGCCGCGCAGCTCACGCTGGAGCTAGCCTCAGGACTTTAACCTTCGACTCTGTGCACCGCTCAGGACACCAGCGCGGGCTTGCGGCCGAACCAGGGGCGTGCCGCTTCGAGCTGAGCGCCGAGGCGAAACAGCGTCGCCTCGTCGCCGTAAGGTGCGACGAGCTGGACCGCGAGCGGCAGCCCGCCCGAGCTCTGGCCGAGCGGAAGCATCAGCCCGGGCTGGCCGGTGAGGTTGAACCAGACGGTGAATGGAGAGAACGCAAACACCCGCCGCCAGTATTCGTCCACGTCGTCCATCATCATGTCGAGCCAGCCGAGCTTCACCGCGGGCGAAGCCAGTCCCGGCGTCAGCAGCACGTCCCATTCTGAGTGGAAGGCCGCCATCTGCCGTCCGAGGCGATGCGCCGTTTGCGTGGCGCGAACGTAATCGGGGGCGCTGATCTTTTCGCCCATCTTCGCGGTCAGCCAGGTGATGCGCTCCACTTCACCTTCGCGTGCCGGGCGTCCGGCAGTCGGATGGCTGGCGAGATTCACGACGGTGTTCGCCGAGGCCAGCGTGAGAAAGGTCGGCACGACCGCCGCGCGATCGATTTCAGGATCGCGCTCCTCGACGTCGTGGCCCATATCGGCGCAGAGCTTGACCGTATCGGCGAGCAGGCGCAGGCATTCCGGGTCGACCCCGGCGCCGTTTGGCGCCTTGGCGGTCCAGGCGATGCGCAGCTCGCCGGGGTTCGCGCCGACTTCCCTGAGATAAGGCCCCGCAGGCGCCGGCGCCACATGGGGATCGCCGGGACCGGGCCCGCGGGTCGCGTCCAGCAGCACGGCGGAATCACGCACGGTAAGGCTCACTGCATGTTCGGTCGAAACACCGCCGAGTCCTTCGCCGGCAAACGGGGCAAAGGTGTTGCGGCTGCGTGTCGGCTTGAGGCCGACCAGGCCGCAGCACGCCGCCGGCGCGCGGATCGAGCCGAACCCGTCTGAGGCGTGCGCGATCGGCAACATGCGCGCCGCTACGGCCGCAGCGGCGCCGCCGCTCGAGCCTCCCGAGATATGCGCAACGTTCCAGGGATTGCGCGTCGGACCGTGGAATTGCGGCTCGCAAGTGAGCGATAGGCCGAGTTCACAGGTATTGGTCCGTCCGAAGATGACGAGCCCCGCGAGCTTCAGGCGCTTCACGTGCTCGCTGTCGGCGGAGGCGGGCGGTGTGTCGGCGAAGAACTTCGAGCCGCGTGTCATCCGCACACCCGCGACCGGTGAGGTGAGATCCTTCATCAGGAAGGGCACGCCGCGGAACGGCCCATCGGGCAAGCCGTCGGCGATCGTCTTTTTGCCGTAGTCGTAAAGCTTCATAATCACGGCGTTGACCGCCGGATTGCGCGCCTCGACGCGCTCGATCGCCGCTTCGAGCAACTCGGAGGGCGTGACCTCCTTGTGCCGCACCAGATCGGCGAGTCCGAGCGCGTCGTATTGTTCGTATTCGGCGAATCCACCCATGGCGCTTCTTTCCCGGTTTATGCCTGCTGTTGCAGAAACTGAACGAGCAGCCTGCTTACTGCCTCCGGCTGTTCCTGCTGCACCCAGTGCCCGGCACCGTCGAGCAGATAACAGCCGCGCGTTTGCGTGCACGCGCTGTATTGCATTTTCTCCAGCGCACCGGGCACCTGGTAGCTGCCCCAGTCGCTCTTGCCGCCGATGAACATCGACGGCACGTCGATCGTGCGGCCGGAGAAAGTCTGGAGTTCGGCGATGTACATGCTGCCCGTCATGCACCGATACCACTGCAGGGCGCCCTGGAACCCGATCCTGCGGTACTCCGCGCTGTACACGGAGAGCTCCTCGTCGGGAAGCCATTTGTTCGCTGCGATCCCGGAACTTGAGGGCATCTCCGGCGCCACGGTCTCCGCCATCCCCTTGTCCAGATCCATGATGTAGTAGGTCGGCATCTTCTCCAGCTCGCCGGCGCTCCATGACTTGAGCGGAAAGGGCTTGTTGTTCTTCCAGTCCGCACTCTTGTGGTGGTAGTAGGCGCGCAGGAAGTCGTGGACACCCTGTGGACATTTCCACATGTTGTCGTTGGCCTCGCGAGTGGAGTAGTACCACTGGTAATGCTTGCGCGGGCGGCGCAGCGCCGCCAGTTCCCCGTGAATATTGGCGGCGGGCGGCTTCGCCGCATTGCCATCGTTATCAGTGTTGAACGGCAGCGCCGGCGGGCCGGCGAACGGCGCGCTCATCAGCACCACCGAGCGGAACACGTCCGCCCGCAGCAGCGAACACCAGGCCGCGACCGGGGAGCCGAAGTCGTGCCCGATCACCGCTTTCACGCTGCGGTAGCCGAGCGCGGAAACCAGTCCCAGCGCATCCCTGACGAGGTTGAGCATGCGGAAAGAACCGACGTCGCCGTCGTAATTGCCGTCCCAGCCGGTGGTGCGCCCATAGCCGCGCTGGTCCGGGGCGACCACATGAAAGCCCGCTTGAGCCAGCGGCAGCATCACCTTCCTCCAGCTATACGCAAGTTCCGGAAAGCCGTGGAGCAGCAGCACGCAAGGCCGGTTCCTGACCTCGAAGCCGGCCTCCAGCACGTGCATCGTGAGGCCATTGATGTCGGCCACGAAGCGGCAGCGTATGCCGGAAGGGAGGGCGGTCTTTTCAAGGGGAGCCATCTTGTTTATTTTCATCTGTGGTGACTTTCCGAAACAGGAGTGCGGACGTCCTCAAATCGTCAGGAAGAAAGAGACCTTGTCAAAGAGACGTGAGTCCACGAAAACATCGCCCCGATGCGAGAATGTTTCGCGGATATTACCGGATCACCGAAGCAGATCGGGCACCAATCGGAGCCCGTTCCTTTTAGAAGCGGGTACGGGATAGCCGGGCAATTTGCCAGCCACATCCCAATTCGGCCGTCGTTTTCCAAGCGCCGCCATTTCTTCCGGTTGGCTTCGCGCGGTTCTCCGCGGGTGGCGGCTGCGGGCCACGCCGCTGTAAACTTCACGACGACTCTCCACAGAACCAGAACATCCATGCCACCCGAGAACTCCGAACCCAAAGATGCACCCGAGACGCCGTGGCAGCCGAGCCAGCGTTACCCGGATTCCGCAGTCCAGATCATCGACCAGAGCTTCGCCAGGTACCGCCTCAATCTCGCGGCGGTCGAGCGGGTCGCCCACGGCTGTCGCTGGAGCGAGGGACCGGTGTGGTTCGGCGACGGGCGTTATCTGCTATGGAGCGACATCCCCAACAACCGGATCATGAAGTGGGAGGAAGAAACCGGCGCCGTGAGCATTTTTCGCCGGCCGTCCAACTTCGCCAACGGCAACACGCGCGACCGGCAGGGGCGGCTCGTCACCTGCGAGCACAGCGGGCGGCGCGTCACGCGCACCGAGTACGACGGCACGATCTCGGTGGTCGCCGACGCTTTCGAGGGCAAGCCGCTCAATTCGCCCAACGACGTGCTCGTCAAATCCGATGGCTCGATCTGGTTCACCGACCCGCCTTTCGGGCTGCTCGGCTACTACGAGGGCTACCTCGCCAAACAGGAACTGCCGATGAACGTGTACCGCGTCGACGGCCAAAGCGGCGAAATGACCGTTGTCGAAGGCGAGGTTACTAGGCCCAACGGTTTGTGCTTTTCTCCGGACGAATCGATGCTCTATCTGGTCGAGGCTGGCACTGCGCCGCGAAACGTGTACGCCTATGACGTGGTGGGCGGCCGGAAGCTATCCAATAAGCGCAAGTTCATCGACGTGGGACCCGGCACGCCTGACGGGATGCGTTGCGACGTGGACGGGAATGTCTGGATGGGTTGGGGGATGGGAGACGCGGCGCTGGACGGCGTGAACATCTACAACCCGGATGGCAAACTGATCGGCCGCATCAACCTGCCCGAGCGCTGCGCCAACCTCTGTTTCGGCGGCACTTACCGCAACCGCTTGTTCATGGCGGCAGCCAAGAGCGTCTATTCGCTCTATGTCAATACGCAGGGAGCGCGCGGAGGCTGAATCGATTTGCAACTTTTCCTGATGACATGCAGGAAACAAGATCTAACCCCGCCTTTTTGATATTATTTTGGAGGAAGACATGCTGCTCGACGTACGTACCTATACCTGCCGTCCCGGAACCATCAAGAAGCATCTCGCGCTCTACGAGAAAATGGGCAAGGGACCGCAGACCCGGCATCTCGGCCAGCCCTTCGCCTACCTCATGACTGAGACCGGCAATGTCAACCAGTACATCCACATCTGGGCCTACGAGGACGCCGCGGACCGCGCGCGCCGCCGCGCCGCGATGATGGCGGACCCGGAGTGGATTGCCTTCATGGAAGAAAGCGCCAGGCTCGGTGCGCTGGAGCACCAGGAAAATCGCCTGATGACGCCGGTGCCATTCTTTCCTCTCAAGCGCTGAGCGAAAAACGCTGCTCCGCTGTCCTTTCAGGATTGCGGGGATATGAAGTCCTGGAAGGCGCAGGCCTGTCCCATGTCGCCCGCGCCGTTCCAGGTTCAGTAATATATCCGGCCGCCCTCGCCAATAAGGGCCATACTGGACGAGCCGCGCGCCGCGTCTGCCTGACGCGCCATCCCTTGAATGTCGTTTCAACCCTTACGAGGCAAGCAATGATTAGTGATAAATGGACCGTGCTATTCACGCAGTTCAGGACGCGCACCGAAGTGCGAGGCGTCCTGTCCAGCACACTCACCAACATGATGGACCCCGCCGAGGATCCAACGAAGGTTCCGTCGGAGCTCAGTAGACTTGCCACCGGCAACGACCGTGAAGTGATGGAATCCTATCTTCGCGTGAAAATCTTCTGCGACGGCAAGAAGGGAAAGGACCGTGGTTCGGTTGCAGCCGGCATTGCGGGCGATGTTCGCGACCTGTTCGGCAAAGCGCTCGAGAGAATGAAGGAACTGCCTCCCGAGCCCATCACACTTGCCCGGATTGCCACTGTGCGCCACGTGCGGCGTGCCTAAGCCGGAGACGAGCGACGGACGATGATCACTTCCGATTCGCTCACGTATCAGGAGGCGCTGTCTAAGGCCTATGCGGGTATCAAGACGATTCTCCAGCGCCGGCAACTGGACCCGCTGCGATACATCGTGGAATTCGATTCCGGGCAGCCTGTCTTCGCGCCTCGTACCACGCACCTTCTTCGGATCGCATACAACCGCCACGAAGTTCTGTCGATGCAAGTCGCCATTCCTCACGAGTGGCTGATGGGGCAAGCGGGGGAAGACCACGAAAATTTCCTGCGCGCAGTCGACGACATGGTCCTGGAACTGAAAGGCAATGTTCATGCAACAGGACGCCCTCTTTAAGGATCGTTGCCGAGAATCAGCCGATACGGCGGCCGTTCGTCCGGTGTAGTCTGCCGCGGAACTGACACCACTTACGATCGTCTCCGTCGGGCGTCCGGCTGCTGTCAGAACCTGACCACACCTCGACCCGTGACCCCATACCCCACGCAGACCGAACTCTTCAGCTATCTCACCACCCTGCGGGCGTTATCGGCGATCCGACCCAGGAAGTTGGCTCGCGACGGAAATTCCGCGCTTGACCTGTGGTTCCGGCTGGCTCCGCTATTTGACAATTTCGAGCAGCTGGACTTCGAATATCAAGGTCGCGCCGGGTCTGATGACAGGCGGTGATCCGCGGTCCCCATAGGCGATGTTGGCCGGGCACACCAGGCGGCTCGTGCCACCGACCTTCATCTGCTGCAAGCCTTCGGACCAGCACTTGATCACGTTGCCGAGCGGGAACGTAGCCGGCTGGCCGCGCTTGACGGAGCTGTCGAACACCGTCCCATCCACCAGGGTGCCGTGGTAATGGACCTTCACTTTGTCTGTGGCGGTTGGCGACGGGCCACTCCCCTCCTTGGTGGTCTTGACGATCGCTCCCAACGTGGTTTTTTTGGCGCCCGGTTCCGCGGCGGCCTTTGCCAGAAACACCGCTCCAGCCTTCTTTTCCAGTTCGGCAACCGCCGCGCCGCGAGTCTTCCCCAACTGCTCGATCTTCGGTCCGTAGGTCTGCATATCGACCTTGAGGGGTCGCTTCAGGACGCCATCGGAGAGGCCGGACTTCACGATCTCGAGTTCGGCCCCGCTCAGCGAGAAATCATGCAGGGACTGGCTGAGCGCGGCACCGATTGCGTACAAGGTTTTCTGCTCGTCATTTGCAAGATCCGCCGAAGTGGCTGGTGCGGCGGTTAGCCCGATTCCGAGTATTGCCAATAGGCAGAGCACAAGAACTTTCATGAGGAATCCTTTCCGTGAGCAGTCGCGATAGTAACCCAGCCCGAGTACCTCACGAAGTTGCTGATCCGGCGTCACGCAGCCTGGATTGACAGGGAACAGCGCACATCATGTGCGCGAGTGCCGTTGCATTTCTCGGCGCCTGGTGCAAAGCATTCGGCATCCGTTCTCAGCCTCGCCAGCGTCGCGGTCCGCTGCGTCCGAAGCGATAGACCCACCAACCGCCCAGCAATCCGCCGAGGTGCGCAAAGTGGGCCACGCCGGATTGCGTTCCAGTGACGCCCAATACCAGTTCCAGTACGGCATAGAGCAGCACGAACACGCGCGCAGGCATGGGAATCGGCGGGATCAGCAGCATGATCCTTCGATTTGGAAAAAGCAGCGCGTACGCCAGCAGCAACCCGAACACACCGGCCGAAGCACCTACGACAGGCCCACCGCCGCCGCCGAACGTCCCGGCAACCAGCAAGTGCGTCACAGCACCGGTCACGACGCTCGCGAAATATGCCGTGGCCAGGCGGCGCGCGCCCCAAACGCGTTCCAGCTCGGCTCCGAACATCCACAGCGCGAACATGTTGAAGGCCAGGTGCATCAGGCTGCCGTGCAGAAAGCTGTAGGTCACCAACTGCCATGGGGTAAGCAGCGGCAGACTCGCCAGGCCGGAGCCGGCCCCCGGCCAGAGGGCGAACCATTGCACGAGGCCGCTGCCCGCCGCCAGTTGCAGAAGGAAAACGCCGAAGTTGGCAATGATGAGGAACTGGGTAAACGCAGGCATGCCGGCCTCTACGAGTTGGATTGACTGGCTCAAGGTGTCGTTGTCGTCCCACGGCGAGATGGTGGGGCAATCGAACTTGTCGGTACAAGTCCAACCGAGAATGGAGTCTGATTTCCGCCTTTTCAAGGTGGAAGGAGCGGCAGGCTAGATTCTGACCGTAACCCGGCACGTGAACAACCTCACACTAAAGGGCGCGCAAGCTGACGAGATGTTAAAACAGTCGAGTTCGTATCCGGCCCTGTTGCCTAACTTGCGCCGTTTGCTACACTACAGTCTGGCAACTTTGAAAGGAGGTGATCCCGTGAGCGACCAACAAGGCAACACCGGATGGCGAACCGGATCAACCCGCAGTTTCAGGAGTTTGGCCCGGTAGTTCAGGCCGGATTACCTAAGCAGCAAAAGCGCCCCGATCGTGAAAACGGTCGGGGTGCTTCATTTTCTGCGCAACGAGGAGAGAGGCAAAAGGAAAGGCCTGACCCTTTCGTTCCCCGCGCAATGCTCAAAAGGATTTCTGCCGCCGCCACAGGCTCGCCAGCCAGGGTTGCTGTTCGAATGGCAGGCCCTCGGGGCGGTAATAGTGGGCAAGCTCGACGAACCCCGCAGCCAGCAGATGGCGACGCCATGCTTCGAGATCGTGATATACGCCATAGCGCCCGTTGTTCCAGCCTTCCTGGTTTTGGCCGCGGGGATTGGAGCTGAACAGCACCCCACCCGGTTTCAGGCTCGCGCGCAGTTCCCGCAGCACTCTAGGTAACGCCTGGCTGGGCACATGAAACAGCGCGGCGTTGGCGAACACGCCGTCGAACCGGCTCTCCGGCAGATCGAGTTCGAGAAAATCCTGCTCCCACACCTCGCAGCCGCTGTGGTTGCGTGCCATCGCCGCAAAGCGCGCTGCACCTTCCAGTCCGACCGCGACGTGCCCGAGTTCCGTAAACACCTTGAGGTCCCGCCCCGGCCCGCAGCAAAAATCGAGAATGGTGAAAGGCGGCCTGCCCTCGATGACCTGCAGCAGCGCGGCAATGTTCTGGCTGACATCGTGATCGCGCGTGCCTTCCCAGAATGCGTCGGCGCGCTCGTTGTAGTGGTCAAGCGTGACGGCAGATGTTTTTGCCAAATCTTCCTGGTTCAGTTTCATTTTCCCAACTGCAATTTTGCCGAATCTCCAGACAGCTAAAGGGCTAAGAAAAGACAGTTGCTGCGAAAATGTCGGCCTAAGACCGGGAACAACCTTGGCCCACGGGAACTACGGGATCAGCGCCAACTCTTTTAGGTATCGCACCACACCCGGATGCAGGAACTCCGCGCGAGGGGAGGCGGCGAGGGTGTTGGTCGGTGTGGTTGCCTGCGCCTGCGCGAGTCGCCGCGAAAGCGCCGGCTGGGCGCGGTGCAGGGCGCGGGCGAAGCGGTAGGCAAGGTCATCGGGCAGGCC
>JBOIFZ010000176.1:0-2610 GCA_050741735.1 Burkholderiales bacterium | reverse complement strand
CCTCCAAGGAGATGCCTTCGACGATAACCTTTCCGCCAACCACTTTCCCAGTAGCCATCTTCATGTTGTTTAGGATACTCCGATCCGCGACTATCGTGGACTGACGCCGAGCGACGGGATTGAGCGGGCGCCGAGGAGCGAAGCGACGAGGGCGCCCAAGAGCAACGCTCTTGGGCGCTCCGCTCGAACCCCAGGTTAGACCTGCGCTTGCTTGTTGCCATTTATCAAGCCTCTGGCCGTGGTCATCATTGCAGCGTGCCGCCATGTGCCAAGACTTGTTCACGGAGCGCATTTGACAGAACCACTCCGCGTCTCCTGCCGTGTGACGCCAACCCGTCCTGGGATACGTCGAATTTGTAGCGAATGCCAGGCACCCTGTTCAGGTGTGGAGGAATGCTTTCAGCAAAGCGTGCCGCAGACGCCGCACGAAGGTTCGCTGTTGTGCCCCCGATGGCGCGACTCACGTCCACTTCATATCCGTCGGACATCTCAAGGGTGTAGCGGAACCGGCTAGTCCTCGGCGCAAGACGGCAGCGGACGCTGATGGCGGCCACATCTTTCCACTCGTAGTGTCTCATCGTGAATTCCAGCGGCGGCCTGACGGAGACGCCGTTTTCTGTCACGTAGAAGTAGCTGCCAAGGCCCTTCGCCCCGACCAAGAGCAGGATCGCTGCCGCGATTCCTCCGACCAACCGCCAATTTATTGATTGCCAATCGATTGATTCCGTCCAAGCACCTAGCTGCACTGGAGCTATGTCTGGCATTCTCAAACCGCGCCGAATCCATTTGGTGAGGATCAGAGCAACCGCAATCGCTGGTAAGAGGCTGATCAGTATTGTCGGAACGACCAACATGATTCCACCGATCGGGGTTGGCCCGAAAAGCACTGAATCAGCGGGCTGCAACTGGCCTTGAAGGCTGGATACAGGGACGCCAACGGCAGCGCCGAAGATGAGAACGCAAACGCACAAGACCCCGACGAAGACGTAGTCTGCTTGCTGCGGATATTCTGACGGGGCCGTGTGAATCACCCGTGATTTCTACGCAGGTCTAACGCCTGCGCTGAGGGGGCGCCGACGAGCGAAGCGAGGAGGGAACCGAACAGCGGCGCTGTTCGGCGCGGATCTTGACCCGATTCAGTAGACACATGACCTAACTAGGCCCTCATGCGTTCAAAGATAATCGGCGATCGATAGTCTAGTGCGGAGTGTGCACGACTGCGATTGTAATACACGATGTAGCGTCGGATCGTTTCCCGCAGCTGCGTCTCTTGATGGAAACGCTGGCCGTGGATCACGTCCGACTTGAGGCTGTGGAAGAAGCTCTCCATGTGCGCGTTGTCGGTGGGCTTGCCTGGGCGGTTCATGCTCTGCACGATCCCGAGCGCGGCCAGTCGCATGCGAAACTCGAAGGCGGCGTACTCGATGCCGCGATCGCTGTGGAACACCAGTCCTTCGGCTGGATCGCGTCTGATCACGGCGCGGTTGAGCGCGCACACGGTGAGCTTGGCGTCTTTGTGCGAACCCAGACACCAGCCGATGATGCGTCGCGAGTAGCGATCCATGACTGCTGCCAGATAGCGCCAGGTGCCGGCAACCTTCAGGTAGGTAATATCGCCCACCCAGAGCTGGTCGGCCGCGCTGATCTCGAGCTTACGGATACGGTTGGGTATGTTGGTGAAGAAGGTATGGGTACCTGGATTGGGGTGGTAGAGGCTGGCGGCGCGGGCCTTGAGCCCGGCCTCGCGCATCAGACGGGCTACGCGCTTGCGGGCAACCTGAATGCCGGCTTGCCGCAGCATTCCCCGGACACGCGGGCTGCCATAGGTGCCTTCGCTCGCCGTGTACACCGCCTGGATGCGAGCCAACAGTCTGCGGTCCTGTTCGCCGCGCACGCCGGGCTTGTGCTCACGCCAAGCGTAGTAGCCGGCGCGGCTTACCTCGTAGCGTGCGCATAGTGCGCTCACCGAGCGGCCTTGGCGCGCAGCTTCAATGAAGGCAAAGATCTGCGCTTTGCCTGCGAACAGAACCGGACAGCTTTTTTTAGGAGCTCGTGCTCCTCTTGGAGCAGCGCATAACGCTGCTTGAGTTCGTAGAGCTGACGCAGCTCTCCAACCAGCCTGGTGTTGAGCACGATCTTGCGGTGCTTGCCGCGCAATCGGCCCTCGCGCGTTTCCTTACGCCAGCGCGAGAGCATGAACGGATGGATATCTAGAGCTTGCGCTACGTCCTGGATCTGAACCCCCCGCAGCTTACTTAGCTGTACCGCGCTGAGCTTAAACTCCAAGGTGTAGCGGTTGACTCGACGTGGCTGTGTGGCTCTTCCCATCTGACACCTCCTTCGACCGTTAGGTCGAGGTGTCTACTTTAGCGGGGCAAGTTCACGCTCCGGTTGATGCCCTGGTTGGGCGTCACTATGTCCACTTTAGCTGCGGTTCTCTTGCGTCGCCTATTGCCGCACCGGCGGCTGTTTCGGGAATTGTTTCACCGGGGCCAGGTTCATGGCCCAAGCTTGCGCTGAACGACACCAGATCTGAGCCGTGGGGATTAGCTGGCTTCGTTGGCGGGCCGTTCCGGTGCGAATGGAGAAGACCTGCGGATCGTCTGGAGC
>JBOIFZ010000175.1:0-17225 GCA_050741735.1 Burkholderiales bacterium | reverse complement strand
GCGCTCCGGACCTGCAAACAGCATTACACCAACGCCTGCGTCACCAACAACGTCAACGCGGGAACGGGCCGCGGGTTCGACCGTGACCCGCAGCGCAGCGCACAATATCAGACAGTGCTCGACCTGTTCGACACGGTGATCGAGTCCTCGAAAGTTGGCGCACGCAAACCCGAACCGCGTTTTTTCGAGTTGGTGTGCACGCAGCTCCGCAATGCACCCGACCAAGCCGTGTATCTCGACAACCTGGGCGCCAACCTCAAGCCCGCGAAGGCGATGGGCATGCGCACCATCAAGGTCGAGGATCCGGCTACCGCCCTTGCCGAGCTGGAAACGGCGCTGGCGATCGTGCGCCGCTGAATCCGTGCGTGACCGCGCAGGTGAAAGTCGCGCTCGCGACCTAGGTGACGCTGCGGCGCGGCTTGTGCGGCGCGCGACTGAACAAAGAATCATAGAGCGGGCGCGGCAATCGCCTCATGAACCATCCGACCACCGCCATCTGCCACGGCAGCACGTAGTGCCGCTTGCGCCGTGCGATCGCGCCGGCGATCTTCCTTGCCGCCACATCCGCATCCATCAGGAAGGGCATCCGGTACGGATTCCCGGCCGTCATCGGCGTGGCGATGTAGCCCGGACAGATGGTCACCACCGAGACGCCGCCTCCCGTCAGTTCGACGCGCAAGCTCTCGAGATAGGAAATCGCCGCGGCTTTCGACGCCGAATACGCTGCCGCTCCGGGCAACCCGCGGAATCCGGCGATACTCGCGATTCCCGCCAGCGTGCCGTAATGGCGCGCCTTCATAGGTTCGATGAAAGGCTGAAAGGTGAGCATCATTCCGGTGACATTGATTGCCAGGATCTCTTCGAATACCTGGTTGTCTTGCGGATCGCTGGTCAGCGTACCGGCACTGACTCCGGCGTTGGCGATGACCACGTCCGGGCAGCCAACTCGCCCGATGAATTCCTCCGCCACGGCTGCCAACGCCCGCGCATCGCGAACGTCAGCGGCATACGCGTAGGAGCGCACCGGAAGAGAGCCCGCGAGCTGGATGAGGAGATCTCCCCGGCGCGCGATCAACCCCAGGGTGGCACCGCGTTTGGCGTACTCGTGCGCCAGTGCCTTGCCAATTCCGCTCGAAGCGCCGGTGATGACGACTCTGATCGGCGCTTCGGTCATTTCGCGGCGCGCTCCTTGCGGGCTTTGTCGATCAGGCCGTCCACCACCGGCAACAGCGCGTCCAGGCTGCCGAGCATGCCGCCGCTGGTCAGATACCTGCCGTCCACCACCATGGACGGTGTGGCGCGGATTCCGTACGCGACAGTCGTGTCGCGTGCCTTCTGCACCTTCGCGCTCGCGCTTTCGGAATTCAGCACGCTCTCGAAACTGGCGCGCTCCAATCCGTTCATTTCCGCCCACTTGAGAAGTTCGCTCGAGTCGCCGAGGTTGATGCCCCTCTCGTTGATCGCCTTGTAGACCTCGCCATGCAGTCGATCGAGTGCGCCCGTTTCTTCGAGCGCGAAGTACAGTCTGGTCAGGGGCACCCAATCCATGCGTCGCAATGCCGGCACCCGCCTGAAAAAAACGTCGGGCGGCAGCTTCTTGAGCCAGCCGGCAAGCACCGGTTCAAAGCGATAACAGGAATCGCAGCCGTAGTAGAAGAATTCGATGACTTCGATGCGGCCGCCGCCGGCGCCCGGCTGAGGCGCGATCAGGACGTAATCCACGTCCTCCATCGGCTCTGCCGCGGCGGCGGCGCCAGACGCGGCAACGATGATTGCAAAACTCAGCGCGGCGAAAAAAAAACGACCCACGAGAATGCCTGCCGCGGGCCTATTTGGCGCCACCCCGCCCCATGATGACGAGGTCGTTGAGAACCTGAAAAAAGCGGTTGGGATCGATGTTGCCGTCTGCCCGCAGGGTCAACGAAGGGGCGGTCAGATACTTGCCCGTTACCGCGACGTAGGGTGTGGCGGTAATGCGGTAACTGCGGGTGAGTTGCCCGGCACGCTGCGCCTTGCTGTCCACGCTGAAGGAGTCGTAAGTGGCCTCGAATTTATTGCCATCGACGCCCTGTTCGGCGATCCACTTGATCATCACGCCCCGGTCGGCAAGATTGACGCGCTTCTCATGGATCGCCTCGTAGACCCTGTCGTGCATGCGGTCGAGCAGTCCCAATTCTTCGAGGGCGTAATAAGTCTTCGCCAGCGGCAACATCCGCTCGTTGAACACTGCGGGAACGTAGCGGAACTCCACGTCCTTGGGCTTGGTCTTGAGCCACAATTTCAGCAGCGGCTCGAAGTCGTAACAGTGGGAGCAGGCATAGTTGAAAAACTCGAGCACCTCGACACCCTTGCCTGCCGCCGGCTGCGGCGGATTGATCAGCTTGTACTCGATATCCGGAGTCGGCCTGGCGAGCCCGGCCGGAGCGAATGCCAGGCCGAGAAAAGCGGACGCGACGATCAGCGCTGTGTGAAAACGGTTCATAGGTATTCCCGTAGCGGTTTGGAGATTACTGAGTCGGTTCGCGAACCTTGATCAGGTTCGCTTCCAGATTGTTTTCCTTCAGAGCGGCGCGGGACTTGCCCAGTTCATCCTGGTTCGAAAACGGACCCACCCGGACCCGGTGCCACACCTTCCCGTCGGGCAGCGTGGCGGTCTGGATCCGCGTCTCGATCCCGGCGAGCGCAAGCCGCGCTTTGAGATTGTCCGCATCGGCCGGGTTCTGGAACGCCGCCACCTGGAGAAAATAGACCTCCTTGCTCGAGGTCGGCGGCGTGCGCTTGAATTCCTTGTCGGTTACCGCCTCCTCGGTGCCCGGAAGGATTTTGTAAAAATCAAAGCGCGGTTTGACCTCCGCGGTCTTGGCCGGCTTGTCGGCTGAAGAGGGCGTCTGGGATGTCTCGGGGGCCGGCGTTTCCCGTCCGCTAGCATCGGTCGGTTTCGCTTTCTGCACGAACGGATTGGCGCCCTTGTTGATGTACAGCGCCACGCCAAGCGCAATGCACAGACCGAGCAACAGCCCGATCAGGATGCCAACCCCCATCGGACCGCCGCGTCCGTTGGGCGCGGCAGACCCGCTGTTCTTGTAGTCGCGGCTCATGGAATCGAAGTTTACCTCAGAGATTCGAACGCAAGCTCACATCTTCTCAGGGGCGCTAACCCCGAGTATCGCAAGACCGTTGGCAAGTACCTGTCTTACTGCGTTGGCCAGCGCGAGTCGCGCCAGCCGCGTGCTCTCGTCGTCGACCAGCACGCGGGTCGAGTTGTAATAGCTGTGGAACGCGGCGGCCAGTTCTTTCAGATAGAAGGCCAGCTGGTGCGGCGCAAGGTCCTGCGCCGCGCCCTCAATCGTCTCCGGGTAATCCAGCAGCTTCTGCAGGATCTCGAGTTCCTGTCCATCAACGAGCGGCCCCGGATCCGCGTTGACCAGCGTGGATGCCTCGCCTCCCCATTGCTCGAGCACCGAACAGACCCGGGCATGGGCGTATTGGATGTAGTACACCGGATTGTCGTTGCTCTGCGATTTGGCCAGATCGAAGTCGAAATCGAGATGCTGATCGCTCTTGCGCAGCACGTAGAAAAATCGCGCTGCGTCATTGCCGACCTCCTTGCGCAGTTCGCGCAAGGTCACGAACTCGCCGGCGCGCGTGGACATCGACACCTTCTTGCCGTCGCGGTAGAGCACCGCGAACTGCACCAGAGCAATGGTGAGGAGTGCAGGGTCGAGCTTTAACGCCTGCAGCGCGCCCTTCACGCGGGCAATGTGACTGTGATGGTCGGCGCCCCAGACGTTGACCAGCAGATCGAAGCCGCGCTGAAACTTGTTGAGGTGATAGGCGATGTCGGACGCAAAGTAGGTGTACTGGCCGTTGTCGCGCTGGACCACGCGGTCCTTTTCGTCGCCGAAAACAGTGGAACGAAACCATTTTGCGCCGTCCTTCTGGTAGATGTGCCCGCTCGCCTCAAGCTGCTCGACCGCGCGCGCCACCAGGCCGGAGTCGAACAATGATTTTTCCGAGAACCAGGAATCGAAGGTCACGCCGAATTCCTGGAGATCATTGCGGCAATCGCCGAGTTGCTCGGTGAGCACGAAATCGTGCACGTAAGCGTAATCAGGACCGAGCGCTTTCTTGGCATTGGCAATTAAGTGATCGAGGTGCGCTTCCGGGTCGCTATCGGCTGGCGGCGGATCGCGCATCAGCGAATTGATGGGGTGGACGTAGCGTTTGCCATGCGCCTCGAAGATCTGCCGCGCCATGTCGCGCACGTAATCGCCTTGATAGCCATTCGCTGGATACTCCAACCGCGCGCCGGCGATCTCCAGATAGCGGAGCCAGGTCGATAGCGCCAGGATGTCCATCTGCCGGCCGGCGTCGTTGACGTAGTACTCCCGCGTGACGGCAAAACCAGCCGCTTCCAGGAGGCTGGCGAGGCTGGCGCCGTAAGCGGCGCCTCGACCGTGCCCCACGTGCAGCGGGCCTGTCGGGTTCGCGGAAACGAATTCCACCTGCACTTTTCTGCCGCCGCCGACACCGACGCGTCCGTAGGCGTGGCGCTGTTCCAGCACCACACGCACGGCCTGTTGCTTGGCGGCAGGCTTGAGATAAAGATTGATGAAGCCAGCACCGGCAATTTCCGCCTTCTCCAGGTACGGCGATTGCGGCAGCGCCTTCACCAGCGCCTGCGCGATCTCGCGCGGGTTGCGCTTCATCTGGCTGGCGAGCTGCATCGCCACGCTGCAGGCGTAGTCGCCATGCTGCGCGGACTTAGGGCGCTCCAGTATCACCGGCAGGTTGGGCGCGTCGGGCGCAACTTCGACGAGGGCGGAACGCAGCAGCCCCGTGAAATGGGAGCGCAGTTCCAGCGCGGGGGCGTTGCTCATTGCGCGGGGCGTCGGGAAAAAGCGCGATTATACCGGCTCGAACACGGCGGACTTCTCACAATTCTAGCGGATCGACGTCGATCGACCAGCGCACCCGGTGTGCCTTTTTCTGCGCCAGCGCGGGAAACCAGTTCGTCAGGAAGCGCTGCAGGTCGCCGCGCGAGGAGGACTGCACGAGCATGTGGGCGCGATGGTGCCCGGCAACCCGCGCGATCGCCGCCGGCACCGGATCGTAAAGCGTTACGTCCTTGTCATGACCCGCGGCGCGGCGACCTGCCTGAGCCAGAAAATCCATCACCGCGCGCTCACTGAGCGCCTCGGCGCGCAACAGCGCCTGATACACGAACGGCGGAAAGCCGCTGCGCTCGCGTTCCGCAAGCAGTTCGTCCGCGAACGCCCGGTAGTCCTGACGCAGCAGCGCCTGATACAACGGGTGCGCGGGGAACTGCGTTTGCACCAGCGCCTCGCCGGGCAGATCGGCGCGGCCGGCCCGTCCAGCCACCTGCATCAACTGCTGGAACAGCTTCTCGGCTGCACGGAAATCGGCGGCAAACAACGCGCTGTCAGGATTGACGATGGCAACCAGCGTCAGTTTCGGAAAGTCGTGCCCCTTGGCCAGCATCTGCGTGCCCACCAGGATGTCGACACGCTCTGCGTGGATATCGTCTCGCATCGCCTGCCAGGAGCGCTTGCGGCGAGTGCTATCGCGGTCGATGCGCAGTATGCGCGCGCCGGGGAAAATTCCAGCAAGCGCTTCCTCGAGACGCTGGGTACCCTGCCCCAAGCCCTTCAGATCCTGGTTGCCGCAGTCGGGACACGCCGACGGCAGGTGTTCCTCGTGTCCGCAATAATGACATCGCAACCGCGCTGCGCGCAGATGCCATACCAGACGCGCCGCGCAACGGCTGCACTGCGCGGCCCAGCCGCAGGCGCCGCACACCAGCGCCGGCGCAAAGCCGCGGCGATTCAGAAATACCAGGCTCTGTTCTCCGCGCGCCAGGCGCTCGCGTATCGCCTGCAACAGCGGTTCCGACATGCCGTGCGTCTGGCGTGCTGCCCGGGTTTCGATCAGCCGTATTTTCGGCGGGCTGGCGGCGGGACGGGTGCTCAGGTGCAGATGACCGAAGCGCCCGCTGCGGGCATTGTGGTAGCTCTCGAGTGCAGGCGTGGCGGAGCCCAGCACGATCGGCACACGGCGCTGCCGCGCCATGAAAACGGCAAGATCGCGGGCCGAGTAACGCAGTCCTTCCTGTTGCTTGAAGGAAGCATCGTGCTCCTCGTCCACGATCACCAGCCCCAGACGCGGCAGCGGCGTGAACACCGACAGCCGCGTCCCGAGTACCACCTTTGCGTCGCCCGCAAACGCCGCCAGCCAGCGTTCGCAGCGTTCGCCGTCCGACAGGCGGCTATGCAGGCTGACCAGCCTTACTCCTGGGAAGCGCTGGAGAAACCGCGCCTCCAGTTGCGGCGTGAGATTGATCTCGGGAACCATCAGCAGCGATTGCGAACCGCGCGCGACGGCAGCCTCGATCAGACGGAAGTACACCTCGGTCTTGCCACTGCCGGTGACGCCGTCAAGCAACCAGGGCGAGAACGTTCCGAAGGTCGCCGAAACCCTCTCGACAGCGTCGCGCTGCTCGCCGGTCAGTTCCGGACCCTGCTCAGACCGGGAAACCGGCGCAGCCGGCGAAGCAACCATGGCGAGGCGTTTCTCGACCCATCCCGCTTCCATCCACTGCTGCAGCAACGCCGGTGCCCGGGCCGAAAGCGCTTGCGCCTGCGCCTGTCCAAGCACCGCCGATGTGAACAACGCTGCCAGCAGGCGGCGCTTCACCGCCGCCGCGGGCGGAAAACGATCAGCACACAGCTCGCGCCCTGCAGGGGTGAGCGAGTACTCCCATTGTCGTTTCGGTCCGCTGTAGTGGGCGCGCCGGATGACCGACGGCAAGGCCGACAGCAATGCCTGACCGAATGGGTAATGGTAGTAGTCGCTGCAGAACCGGGTCAGTGCCAACAGATCCTGCGGCAACGGATCGAGCGGCAGGATGCGCTCGATGCGGCGCAGGCGCGCATCGGCAATCTCGGAACGTTCGGCGAGTTCCACGACGACGCCGACGTCTCTGCGCCTGCCGAACGGTACGACCACCAGTTGACCGGGAACCGGCGCGAGATCGCCGCCCGTACGGTAATCGAACAGCGACTCCAGTGGGACGTCGAGAGCAACCCTTGCGATGGCCATTGGGATCCGGGACGCACAGAACCAGGCAGAAGTTTACCGGCGGCCTCTCGCGTACTGTCTGCGGTTACGCGCCTAAATCACTTGCGCGGAAAGGCTTTTTCCGAACCCAGGTCGGCTGTGGATAAATCTGTTGATTAAATCGGCAGCACGCCTCGTCTGAAATCCCGCTGAAACCCATATCAGGCGCGGGATTCGCGCTACCACCTTATAATTGTTCCTATTTTTCAGTATCTTAGAGAACAGACCCGCGGAAAGCCTTACTGCGCCTGAGTCTTCGCAGGGGACCCCGCCGAATTGTGCATAAATACTGGGATTCGGCAGGGCACCCCGCGCAAACCTAGTGAAATTGCGGGCTTCCGGAGTGTACCGTTTCGACCAGCGCCGCAACGTGCTCCGGGGGCGTGAACTGGGACACCCCGTGGCCCAGATTGAACACGTGACCGTTGCCATAGCCGTATCCGGCAAGAATCTTCCCGGCCTCGCGGCGGATGACCTCCGGCGCAGACAGCAGCACCGCCGGATCAAGATTTCCCTGCAAAGCCACGCGGTCGCCGACCCGGGCCCGGGCCTTGCCAATGTCCGTTGCCCAGTCGAGGCCCACCGCATCGGCACCGCAGTGTGCCAGGCTCTCCAGCCACTGCCCGCCGCCTTTGGTGAAGACGATACGCGGCACCCGCTGGCCGTCATGCTCGCGCCGCAGTTGTGCGAACACATGCTCGATATAGCACAGCGAGAATTCGTGAAAGGCCTCTCCAGAAAGCACCCCGCCCCAGGTGTCGAACACCATCACCGCCTGCGCACCCGACTCGATCTGCGCGTTCAGGTAGGCCGCGACTGCGCGGGCGTTGACGTCGAGCACGTGATGCAGCAGTTCCGGACGCTGGTAGAGCATGCGCTTGGTTTCATGAAAATCCGACCCGCTGCGTCCCTCGATCATGTAGCAGGCCAGCGTGAACGGGCTGCCGGAGAAGCCGATCAGCGGGACGTCACCGGCGAGCGCCCTGCGGATTTGCGAAACGGCATCGAGCACGTAGCGCAAGTGCACATCGGGGTCGGGAATCATGAGATTGCGGATTTCCCACTCGTCGCGAAGCGGCCGCTCGAAACGCGGCCCTTCGCCTTCTGCAAACGACAGCCCCAGTCCCATTGCATCGGGGACGGTGAGGATGTCGGAGAACAGGATTGCGGCATCGAGGGCAAATCGCGCCAGCGGCTGCAGCGTCACTTCGGTTGCGAAGTCCGGATTCTTGTACAGCTCGAGAAAACTGCCTGCGCGCGCCCTGGCCTGGTTGTACTCGGGAAGATAACGGCCGGCCTGGCGCATGATCCAGATCGGTGTGTACGGCGTGGGCTCGCGCAGCAGCGCACGAATCAGCGTGTCGTTCTTAAGCATCAGGATCGAGGATTGAGGATCTAGGATTGAGTAAGCTGCACGATTTCCCGCTCAATCCTCAATCCTATTAGCTCAATCCTGCTTTTCAGCGCGGCAGATCCGAAGAACCCATCAGGAATTCATCTACTGCGCGGGCGCACTGGCGGCCTTCGCGAATCGCCCAGACGATGAGCGACTGTCCGCGGCGAACGTCACCGGCGGCGAATACTTTCGGCACGCTGGTCGCGTAGCAACCTGCGCCTTCGGTCGTCGCTCTGGCGTTGCCGCGCGAATCCTTCGCTATGCCGAACGCGTCGAGCATCGAGCCATACGGCCCGACGAAACCCATCGCAAGCAGCACGAGATCGGCCGGCAGCTCGAACTGCGAGCCCGGCACCTCGTTCATCTTGCCGTCCCGCCATTTCAGCTGCACGGCTCTGAGCGCTTTGAGCTTGCCGTTTTCCCCCAGAAACTCCTTGGTAGCGACCGCCCAGTCACGTGCCACGCCTTCCTCGTGCGACGAGGAGGTGCGTAGCCGCACCGGCCAGTACGGCCATACAGGGTTGCGCTCCGGATCAGGCGGCATCGGCAGCAGTTCGAACTGCGTGATCGATTTCGCGCCGTGGCGGTTGGAGGTGCCAACGCAGTCCGAGCCGGTGTCGCCGCCGCCAATGATCACCACGTGCTTGCCCGAAGCCCACAGGTCTTGCACGCCGGGGTCGCCGGCAACGCGGCGATTCTGCAGCGGGAGGAAGTCCATCGCGAAGTCGATGCCCTCGAGTTCGCGACCAGGAACCGGCAGGTCGCGCGGCCTCTCGGCGCCGCCGGCTACCACCACCGCGCCGAACTCCGCAAGCAGCTTGTTCGCATCGACGCGCGTCGCCTGGATGTTGCCGACGCCGACCGGGACATCGCCTAACACGTGGTTCACGCGGAATTCGACGCCCTCGGCGGTTAGCTGCTCGAGGCGCCGGTCGATGATCCACTTCTCAAGCTTGAAGTCGGGTATGCCGTAGCGCAGCAACCCGCCGATGCGGTCGTTCTTCTCGAATACGACCACGTCGTGCCCGGCGCGAGCGAGCTGCTGCGCGCAGGCGAGGCCAGCCGGGCCGGAGCCGATGACCGCCGCGCGTTTGCCGGTCTTGTGCTGCGCCGGCCGCGGCTCGACCCAACCTTGATCCCACGCCTTATCGATGATCGCGTGCTCGATCGACTTGATCCCCACCGCGTCGTCGTTGATGCGCAGCACGCAGGCTTCCTCGCACGGCGCCGGGCACACGCGGCCCGTGAACTCGGGGAAGTTGTTGGTCGAATGCAGCGTTTCGATCGCAGCCTTCCAGTCCTGCTGGTAAACCAGGTCGTTGAAGTCCGGGATGATGTTGTTGACCGGGCAGCCGCTGATGCAGAACGGGACGCCGCAATCCATGCAGCGCGCGCCCTCGACCTTCGCGTCCTGGTCGGACAGACGCAGGATGAACTCCCGATAGTGCTGCTTGCGATGCTTCGGCGGTTCATAAGTCTCGTCCAGCCGCTCGAACTCCAGAAACCCGGTGATCTTTCCCATATCGATTCGAATGTCCAAGGCGCAGACGCTCTCCCGCGCGACGGTCCACGGGCCGCCGCGTGCGTTTACTGCGCGGTTTATGCGGCGGACTTCCTTTCCGCGGCGGCAATCTCGCCGAGCGCGCGCTTGTACTCCTTCGGGAAGATCTTCACGAAGCGCGGCCGATACTCGGCCCATTTGTCGAGGATCTCCCGCGCGCGGCGGCTGCCGGTGGTGCGCGCATGCTTCTCGATCATCCCCTTGAGGATCGCCTCGTCCGCAAGGCCGAGGTGCCAGAGGTCGCGCGCCACCTTCGCGTGCTGCTCGGTCTCCGACAGCAGCGGTTCGAGCTCGATCATCGCGGTGTTCGCGCCCCTGGCAAACTGGCCGTCGACATCGAAAACGTAGGCGATGCCGCCCGACATGCCGGCACCGAAATTGCGCCCGGTCACGCCAAGCACCACCACCGTGCCGCCGGTCATGTACTCGCAGCCGTGGTCGCCGACGCCCTCAACGACCGCTGCCGCGCCCGAATTGCGAACCGCGAAGCGCTCCCCGGCGACGCCGCGGAAGTAGGCTTCTCCGGCGATCGCGCCATACAGCACCACATTGCCGGTGATAATGTTCTCGGTCGGCTCGCCGCGGAACTTGGGCGGGGGCCGCACCGAAATGCAACCGCCCGAGAGTCCCTTGCCGCAGTAGTCGTTGGTGTCGCCGATCAGATCCAGAGTGACGCCCTTCGCCAGGAACGCGCCGAAGCTCTGCCCCGCGGAGCCCGCGAAGCGGATGTGTATGGTGTCGTCCGGCAAGCCGTCATGGCCGTAACGCTTGGCGATCTTGCCCGAGAGCATGGTGCCGACGGTGCGGTTAATGTTGCGGATCGGCATCTCGATCGTGACCTTCTCGCCGCGTTCCAGCGCCGGCTTCGCCAACTCGATCAAGCGGTGATCCAGGGCCTTGTCCAGCCCGTGGTCCTGCTTCTCGCAGTAGTAGCGCGCGACATCAGCCGGCATCTCCGGCATGTAGAAGATCTTCGAGAAGTCAAGCCCCCGCGCCTTCCAGTGCTCGACACCCTTGTTCGTGTCCAGCAGGTCGGAGCGGCCGATGAGTTCGTTGAATTTCCGAATGCCGAGCTTCGCCATCAGCTCGCGCGCCTCCTCGGCGACGAAGAAGAAGTAGTTCACGACATGCTCGGGCTTGCCTTCGAACTTCCTGCGCAGCACCGGGTCCTGCGTCGCTACCCCCACCGGACAGGTGTTGAGGTGGCACTTGCGCATCATGATGCAGCCCTCGACCACCAGTGGCGCGGTGGAGAAGCCGAATCCGTCCGCGCCAAGGATGGCGCCGATCACCACATCGCGGCCAGTCTTCATCTGGCCGTCCACCTGGACCGCGATCCGGCCGCGCAGGCGATTGAGCACCAACGTCTGCTGGGTCTCGGCGAGCCCGAGCTCCCACGGGGTGCCCGCGTGCATGATCGACGACCAGGGGGACGCGCCGGTGCCGCCGTCGTGGCCGGCAATCGTGACGTGATCGGACTTGGCCTTGGACACGCCCGCCGCGACCGTACCCACGCCGACCTCGGACACGAGTTTCACGCTGATCGCGGCATCGGGGTTGGCGTTTTTCAGGTCGTGGATGAGCTGCGCGATGTCCTCGATGGAGTAGATGTCGTGGTGCGGCGGCGGCGAGATCAGTTCCACACCCGGCGTCGCGTAACGCAGCTCGGCGATGTACTCCGAAACCTTGGCCCCCGGGAGCTGCCCGCCCTCGCCTGGTTTCGCCCCCTGTGCGATCTTGATCTGGAGCATCTCTGCGGACACCAGATACTCGGTGGTGACGCCGAAGCGACCGGAGGCCACCTGTTTGATCTTCGACTTGAGGGAGTCGCCCGCGACCAACGGGATGTCGACTTCCACGCGCTCGCGGCCGAGCCGCGACATCAGGGTCTCGCCGGTCTTCACCGGCGCGTAGCGCCGGTAGTCCTCGCCCCCTTCGCCGGTGTTGGATTTGCCGCCGATGCGGTTCATGGCGATGGCAAGCGTGGTGTGCGCCTCCGTGGAGATCGAACCCAGCGACATGGCGCCGGTGGCGAAGCGCTTGACGATCTCGGAGGCGGATTCGACCTCCTCGATCGGCACCGGCGCGCACTGGTCGAACTTGAACTCGAACAGCCCGCGGAACGTCATTTGACGTTTCGACTGGTCGTTGATGATCTGCGCGTACTCCTTGTAGGTCGCATAGGTGTTGCTGCGCGTGGACTGCTGGAGCCTTGCGATCGCGTCCGGCGTCCACATGTGCTCTTCGCCGCGCACGCGCCAGGCGTACTCGCCCCCGGCGTCGAGCGCGGATTTGAGTAACGGGTCGTCATCGTCAAATGACGCCTTGTGGATGCGGATCGCTTCTTCCGCCACGTCGAATACGCCGATGCCCTCGACGCTGGAAGTGGTGCCGGTGAAATACTTGTCTACCAGCGACCGGGCAAGCCCCAGCGCCTCGAAGATCTGCGCGCCGGTATACGACATGTAGGTCGAGATGCCCATCTTGGACATCACCTTCTTCAGGCCCTTGCCGATCGCCTTGACGAAACTCTTGATCGCCTTCTTGCCGTCCACTCCCGGTCCAAAATGGCCGCGTCCGGCAAGGTCGAGAAGCGTTTCCAGCGCCAGGTAGGGGTGCACCGCCTCGGCGCCGTAGCCACCGAGCAGCGCAAAGTGATGCACTTCCCGCGCCGATCCGGTTTCCACGACGAGGCCGGTGCTGGTGCGCAGGCCCTTGTTGACGAGGTGCTGGTGAATAGCCGAGAGCGCGAGCAGCGCCGGGATCGCTACCCGATCACGGTCGAGCCTGCGGTCGGAAATGATGAGGACGGAATACCCCGCGCGCACCGCGTCCTCGGCTTGCGCGCAAAGGGATGCGAGGCGCGCCTCGATCGCCTCCTTGCCCCAGGCGAGAGGGTACGTGGTGTCGAGCTCGAACGACTTGAATTTGCCGTCGGTATAACGGTCGATGTGCCGGATCTTCTCCATTTCGAAGAAGTCGAGCACCGGCTGGCTGATCTCCAGCCGCAGCGGCGGGTTCAGTTCGTCGATTCCGAGCAGGTTGGGCTTGGGTCCGATGAAGGAGACGAGCGAGGTCACGAGCTCCTCGCGGATCGGGTCGATCGGCGGGTTGGTGACCTGGGCGAACAACTGCTTGAAATAGTGGTAGAGCGTCTTGTTCTTGTGGGACAGCACGGCCAGCGGCAAGTCGTTGCCCATGGAGCCCACCGGCTCCTCGCCGTTCATCGCCATCGGCGTCATGAGGAGCTTGATGTCTTCCTGCGTATAGGCGAACGCCTGCTGGCGGTCGAGCAGCGACACGGCCGAGCGCTCCGGCTGCTGCTTGTCGCTCTCCACCTCGTCGAGCTTCACGCGGATGCGCTCGATCCACTCGGCGTAGGGCTTGGCGGCTGCAAGCGTGTCCTTGAGTTCCTTGTCGTCGATGATGCGGCCCTTCTCCAGGTCCACCAGGAACATCTTCCCGGGTTGCAGTCGCCATTTCTTGATGATTTTCTCTTCCGGCACCGGTAGGCAGCCGCATTCCGAGCCCATGATGACCAGGTCATCCGAGGTGACGATGTAGCGCGACGGCCTGAGGCCGTTGCGGTCGAGGGTGGCGCCGATCTGGCGGCCGTCGGTGAAGGCGATCGACGCGGGCCCGTCCCACGGCTCCATCATCGCCGCGTGGTATTCGTAGAACGCGCGCCGGCTCAAATCCATCAACGCGTGGTTTTCCCACGCCTCGGGAATCATCATCATCATGGCGTGGGCCACCGAATAACCGCCCATCACCAGGAGTTCCAGCGCGTTGTCGAATGAAGCGGAGTCCGATTGGCCGTCGTAAATCAGCGGCCACAACTTGTCGAGATCGCGGCCCAGAATTGGGCTTGAAATCGCTCCCTGACGCGCGCGAATCCAGTTGATATTGCCGCGCAGCGTGTTGATCTCGCCGTTATGGCAGATCATGCGGAACGGATGTGCGAGATCCCAGCTCGGAAAGGTATTGGTGGAGAAACGCTGGTGCACCAGCGCGAGCGCTGACTCGACGCGCGCGTCCTTCAGATCGAGGTAGTACTCCCCAACCTGGTAGGCGAGCAACATGCCCTTATAGCAGACGGTGCGCGCGGACATGGAGGGCACGTAGAACTGCTTGCCGTGCTCGAGCTTGAGCGCCTGTATGGCGTGCCCCGACACCTTGCGGATGAGGTAGAGCTTCCTCTCGAGCGCGTCGGTAACAGTGATGCCCTTGCCGCGGCCGATGAACACCTGCCGGATCACCGGCTCAACGCGTTTCGCCGACCCAGCGAGGTCGGTGTTATTCACCGGCACGTCGCGCCAGCCGAGCAGCGCCTGCCCTTCATCCTTGATCGCGCGCTCGATTTCGTACTCGCAAGCGAAGCGCGAGGCGGGATCGCGCGGCAGGAACACCATACCGACACCATACTGGCCCGCGGGCGGTAACATCACGCTGCGCCTGGCCATCTCCTCGCGGAAGAACTTGTCGGGAATCTGGATCAGGCAGCCGGCGCCGTCGGAAAGCTTCGGCTCCCAGCCGACCGCGCCACGGTGGGTCAGATTCTTGAGGATCTGCAGGCCCTGCTCGATGATCGTGTGGCTTTTCGCGCCTTTGATTTGCGCAATGAACCCCACCCCGCAGGCGTCGTGTTCGTTAGCGGGGTCGTAAAGTCCGTGTCTTGCAGGCAAAGCCGGATTGGTCATGTCGCACCTGTGTACCGCTGCCGCCCACCGCGTCGCCCAGGCCAGCAGCCTGGGTGGACAAGGCCGGAACGTGCAAAAGTTCGAGCTGGCCGTAAATGTTACCGCGATTGCAGCCGACCTATCAATAAGCGCGGCGAAATCCGGGCCCTCGCACCCCTAAAGCTGTTCAGGACTCCTCGACGGCGAACAGACGCCGGTGCTCTCGGATTGCGTAGCGGTCGGTCATCCCGGCAACGTAATCGGCGATCGCCCTTGGCAGGTCCGCCTCGGCGCGGGACTGGAACTCCGGGGGCAGAAGACGCGAGTCGGCCATAAAGGCCTGAAACAGGTCGCGGACGATGCGCTTGGCCTTGTTGCTCATTCGCGCAACCCGGTAGTGCTGATACAGATGTCTCCTGAGAAAAACCTTGAGCTCGTGCTGCTCTTCGCGGATCGCCGTACTGAACGCGATCAGTGGCGGCGCGAGCCGCACGTCGTCAACGCTGTCCGGACGATGCTCGGCGATCAGGGCCCGGCTGCGCTCAGTCAGATCCGAGACCAGCGTATTGATCATCCGACGAACTGTCTCGTGGATAAGCCGCCGGTCCACCAGTTCCGGGTACTGCCCGCGCACGGCCTCGAGGTGGCGCGCGAAGATACGCACCGAAGACAGCTGCTCGACCGAGATCAGCGCGGAGCGCAGGCCGTCGTCGACATCGTGATTGTTGTAGGCGATTTCGTCGGCCAGGTTGGCAAGCTGCGCCTCCATCGACGGTCGCTGGTCCTCGAGAAATCGCTCGCCGACCTCGCCGAGTTTCTCCGCGTTCTTGATCGAACAGTGCTTGAGGATGCCTTCACGGGTCTCGAAACAGAGATTCAGTCCGTCGAACGCGCCGTAGCGCTGTTCCAGTCGGTCGACGACCCGAAGCGACTGCAGGTTGTGCTCGAAGCCGCCGTGTTCCTTCATACATTCGTTGAGCGCGTCCTGGCCGGCGTGTCCGAACGGCGTGTGGCCGAGGTCGTGCGCCAGCGAAATCGCCTCAACCAGGTCCTCGTTCAGCCCGAGGTTGCGAGCCACCGAGCGGCCAATCTGCGCCACTTCGATGCTGTGGGTCAGCCGCGTACGAAACAGGTCGCCTTCATGGTTGACGAAAACCTGGGTCTTGTACTCGAGCCGGCGGAAGGCGGCGGAATGGATGATGCGATCGCGGTCGCGCTGAAATTCTGTTCGCCCTGTCGGAGCGGCCTCCGCAATGCGCCGGCCGCGCGAGGTTGCGGGATCGGCAGCGTAGGCTGCCAGCTCACGCATGCGCGGCGGCTCCCGCAAGAACCTGGCGCAGGTCCCCGGAGCGGAAATCCGACGTAACAAATGCCTTGCCAAGAGCGTTGAGCAGTACCAGACGCAACTTGCCGTCCTCCACTTTCTTGTCGTGACCCATCAGCTCCAGATAACGGGCCTCGCCCAGGTCGGGCGCCTCGGTCGGCAGGCCAGCGCGGCTCATCAGCCGGGTCACACGCTCGACCTCCGCGGCGTTGAGCAGTCCCATGCGCTCGGACAGCCGTGCAGCGAGGATGGTGCCGGCAGCGACCGCTTCGCCGTGCAACCAGGTACCAAACCCCAGGCCGGCTTCAATGGCGTGGCCGAAGGTATGCCCGAGGTTGAGCAGCGCGCGCTCACCGGCCTCGCGCTCGTCCGCCGCAACCACCAGAGCCTTGTTCTCGCAGGAACGGGTGATCGCATAACCTAGGGCATCGGCATCGCGTGCGCGCAGCTTCTCCATGTTGACCTCGAGCCACGCCAGGAAGGGCGCATCCATGATCAAACTGTACTTGATCACTTCGGCAAGGCCTGCCGAGAGTTCGCGTTCCGGCAACGTATCCAGAGTCGCGGTATCGGCGATCACCTGGCGCGGCTGGTGGAAGGCGCCGATCATGTTTTTGCCTCGGGGATGGTTGATCGCGGTCTTGCCCCCCACAGAGGAATCCACCTGCGCGAGCAGAGTGGTGGGCATCTGGATGAATGGCACGCCGCGTTGGTAGGTTGCTGCGGCAAAACCTGCGAGATCACCGACCACGCCGCCCCCCAGCGCGATGATGGTGGTTTTGCGTTCGCAGCGGTGCGTCAGCAGCGAATCGAAAATGGAATTGAGCGTCTGCCAGCTCTTGTGAACTTCGCCGTCGTCAACGACGATCGGCACCACCTCGACTGCGGCGTCGCGCAGGACCGAGGCCAGCGGTTCCAGGTAAAACGGGGCGATCGTGGCATTTGTGACGATCGCGACTTTGCGCTGCTCAAGGCGCGGCAGCAAGAGCTCGGTGCGCGCGAGCAACCCCCTGTCGATGTAAATCGGGTAGGAACGCTCGCCGAGCCCGACAGTGATGGTTCGCATGCCTGCTAGCCTGGATAATTCATGAGGGACTCGGGATGATGGCGAGTCAAGTTCCGAGACAG
>JBOIFZ010000174.1:0-2280 GCA_050741735.1 Burkholderiales bacterium | reverse complement strand
TTCGATCGCCGGCAGGAACTGGCCGCGCTGCAGCCCGTGCAAATAAAGGTCGTCCGGTTGCTGGTTGGAGGTGGTCACCAAGACCGCGCCCTGGTCGAACAAGCCGGCGAGAAGATTGCGCATCAGCATCGCATCGCCGATGTCGGAGACCTGGAACTCGTCGAGGCACAGCAGCCGGGATTCGGCGGCAATTTGGGCGGCGATGTGCGCCAGCGGATTTTCCTCGCCCTGAACCGTCTTCAGACGATGATGGATGTGCTGCATGAAGCGGTGGAAGTGCACGCGGCGCTTGCGTTCGACCGGCAGCGCCTCGAAAAAGGTGTCCATCAGGAAACTCTTGCCCCGGCCCACGCCTCCCCACAGGTACAGTCCGCGAACCGGGCGACGGCGCTGGAACATGCGCAGCCACGAACGCCCCGAGTGTTCCGATTCTGCCAGTTCGCCGTGCAGCCGCTCGAGGTGCCCGAGCGCCTCGATTTGCGCGGGATCGAGGGTGAATCCGTGCTCGAGGGCAACCTGCCGGGCGAGAAGGGAAAAGCTCTCCTGCTCGGCCTCCCGTGCCGGCTGGGGGGACATCAGAGATTGATCGTTCGCTTGTCCACGCCCAGCGCCGCCTCGTGCAGTGCCTCGGACAAGGTCGGGTGCGCGTGGACGATGCGGGCGATGTCTTCGGCGGCAGCGCCGAATTCCATTGCCACTACGGCTTCCGCGATCAGTTCCGATGCGTACGGACCGATCATGTGCACGCCGAGGATGCGGTCGGTCCTGGCATCCGCGAGCATCTTCACGAAGCCGGCGGTTTCACCGATGGCGCGGGCACGGCCGTTGACGATGAAGGGGAACTGGCCGGACCGGTATTCGATGCCCTTGGCTTTCAGTTCCTGCTCGGTCTTGCCGACCCAGGCGATCTCGGGCGCGGTATAGATCACCCACGGCACCGTCTCCAGATTCACGTGTCCGGACTGGCCAGCGATCATTTCGGCGACCGCCACCCCCTCTTCGGACGACTTGTGCGCGAGCATCGGACCGCGCACAACGTCGCCGATTGCGTAAACATTGGCCAGGTTGGTGCGGCAATGGTCATTGACTTCGATGAATCCGCGGCTGTCGAGCTTGAGACCGACCGTTTCCGCGCCCAGGCTTGCCGATTGCGGCGCGCGCCCGACCGCCACGACTAGCACATCGAATTCCGCCTTTTGCTCCCCCTTCGGATCGGCGTATTCCACGACGACACCCTTCTTCGAGGTCTTGACCGCCCCGATTTTCACACCGAGACGGATATCCAGACCCACCACCTTGGTAAACACCCGCAGCGCTTCCTTGGCGACCTGCTCGTCGGCCGCCTGCAGGAAATTCGGCAACGCCTCGAGGATGGTCACCTGCGAGCCCAGGCGCTTCCACACGCTGCCCATCTCCAGCCCGACCACGCCCGCCCCGATAACGCCCAGGCGCTTGGGCACCTGCGGCAGCGACAACGCGCCGGTGTTGTCGACGATCCGGTCGTTGTCCACCGACGCGAACGGCAACTGCCGCGGGATCGAGCCGGTGGCGATGATCACGTGTTTGGCCTCGATCACCTCCGCCGCATCGCCATTCCTGACCTCGATCTGATAAGCGGTACCGCCGGCAACGAAGCGACCGCGGCCGTGCATCGAGGCGACCTTGTTTTTGCGAAACAGCAGGCCGATGCCGCCGGTGAAGGTATCGACGATCTTGTCCTTGCGCGCCAGCATGGTCGCGATGTCGACCACCACATCCTTTACGGTGATGCCGTGTTCGCCGAACTTGTGCAGTGCCCGCTCGTAGTTTTCCGAGGACTCCAGCAGCGCCTTGGAGGGGATGCAGCCGACGTTCAGGCAGGTACCCCCGAGGCTGGGCTTGCCCCTGGCGTTCTTCCACTCGTCGATGCAGACGGTGTTGAGTCCGAGTTGCGCCGCGCGGATCGCCGCGGTGTAGCCGCCGGGGCCGGCGCCGATCACTGCGACGTCAAAGCTTTTTTCCATGATTTACGCGCGAAATAACCACAGAGACACAGAGACACCGAGTAATTCAACATATCGAGTTCATTCTTCTTATAAGTCGTACTTCTCCGTGCCTCTGTGTCTCTGTGGTGACAGGAATCTTAAAGTTCCAGCAGCAAGCGCGAAGGATCCTCGAGGGCGTCCTTGATCGCGACCAGAAACAGCACGGCTTCGCGGCCGTCGATGATGCGGTGATCATAGGAAACCGCCAGGTAGTTCATCGGCCGGACCACGATCTGCCCGTTTTCCACCACCGGCC
>JBOIFZ010000173.1:0-10031 GCA_050741735.1 Burkholderiales bacterium | reverse complement strand
CATCGCGGGGAAGCGGACATTGTGTTCGCTGGTCCCGGGGAAGGCCTTGAAAAGGCACTGCCCGCGCACATATAGCGGGCAAGGGCGGCGGACGCCCGACACAATCTTTAATCGCAATAGGAGACAGTTATGGCAAATTTGGCCCGCTACAGCTACCCGCTTGACGAGACCTTCGACGATCTCTTCAAGGGCTTTTTTGTGCGCCCGATGACCTTCGAGAACCAGGGGCAGGCGCAGTTCCGCATCGATGTGAAGGAGGACGATGGTGCCTATGTCGTCCAGGCCGAAATCCCGGGCGTAAAGAAAGAAGACATCAACGTCACCATCAACGGCAACCAGGTGGCGATCAGCACCGAGGTCAAGCGCGAGCGCGAAGACAAGCAGGGCGGGAAGGTCCTGCGTTCCGAGCGTTACTACGGCAAGGCGTATCGCGCCTTCAGCCTGGCGCAGGACGTGGATGAAGCCTCGGCGCAGGCGAAGTACGACGAGGGCGTGCTGGAGCTGCGGCTGCCTAAGAAGGCGGTAGTCACTGCAAAGAAACTCTCGATCCAGTAATCGCGTCTTTTCCCGGGCAAAGGCGGCTGCGGCCGCCTTTGTTTTTTCTCTGAAACAGAATTTCCCGCGGTAGAATTCGCGCTCCACGACCAAGCGAGCGCACCATGCCCATTTCACCCACCGACGCCACGCACAAGGCCCAGATTCTCGCCGAGGCGCTGCCCTACATCCGCCGCTTCCACGGCAAGACCATCGTGATCAAGTACGGTGGCAACGCGATGACGGACCAGAAACTGAAGCACTCGTTCGCGCGCGATGTAGTGTTGCTGAAGCTGGTCGGCATGGACCCGGTCGTGGTGCACGGCGGCGGGCCGCAGATCGATGAGGTCCTCAAGCGCGTCGGCAAGAAGGGCGAGTTCATCCAGGGGATGCGGGTCACCGACCGCGAGACCATGGACGTGGTCGAGATGGTGCTCGGCGGGCTGGTGAACAAGGACATCGTCAACCTGATCAACCAGCACGGCGGCCGTGCCATCGGGTTGACGGGCAAGGACGGCTCCTTCATCCGCGCCAGGAAGATGCTGTTGCAGAACGAGGACAACGCCGCCGAGATGCTCGACATCGGCCAGGTGGGCGAGATCCAGAGCATCGATCCGGAAGTGATTTCGCTGCTGGAGAGCCGCGAGTTCATTCCAGTGGTGGCGCCGATCGGCGTGGGCGAAGACGGCCAGTCCTACAACATCAATGCCGACCTCGTTGCCGGCAAGCTTGCCGAGGTACTGCGCGCGGAAAAGCTCATCCTGCTAACCAACACGCCAGGCGTGCTCGACAAGAACGGCAATCTGCTGACCGGGCTTACCCCCAAGCAAGTGGACGGGCTGTTCGCCGACGGCACCATCCATGGCGGCATGTTGCCGAAGATCGGTTCGGCGCTCGATGCCGCCAAGAGCGGGGTGAAGAGCGTGCACATCATTGACGGGCGGGTCGAGCACGCGCTGCTCCTGGAGGTGCTCACCGATCAGGGCGTGGGCACGCTGATCCGCAACCGGTAGCTGCAGTGCAATCCCGTTTCAGCGGCAGAACGTGGATCTTCGATCTGGATAACACACTGCACGACGCCCGCCAGCACATCTTTCCGCATATTGACCGGTCGATGACCGCTTATCTTGCCGAGCATCTGGATCTCGGCGCGGATGCGGCCAACGAACTGCGCCAGCTCTACTGGCGCCGCTATGGCGCCACACTAGTGGGCCTGATTCGCCATCACGGCATCGACCCGCATCATTTCCTGCGCGAAACCCACCGCTTCCCTGAAATCGAGAACCTGGTGGTGGGCCGCCGCGAACTGCGATCGGTACTGCGGCGCCTGCCCGGACGCAAGATCGTCTTCTCAAATGCTCCGGCGCATTACTCGCGGGCGATCCTGGCTGCGCTGGGCGTGGACGACCTGTTCGAGGACGTGTTCTCGATCGAGCGCACCCGCTTCCGGCCCAAGCCCGATGCGCATGGATTCCGCAGACTGCTGCGCGCACACCGGCTGCTGGCGTCGCGCTGCATCATGGTGGAGGACAGCCTGGAAAACCTGCGCACCGCCAAACGCCTGGGAATGAAGACCGTCTGGGTGGATCAGTCGAGCCGCGCGCCCGCCTGGGTGGACGCGAATGTCCGTCACATCGTGCGGCTGCCCCGGTTGCTGCACCTGCTGTGAGCCACGTCGATGCCCGGCCGGTGTTAAATTCCCGGCCGTTCGGGTAACCTTTCCCTTACTCATCCCCAGCCATCCCACCGCAACATGCCGACCAAGCCGGGAGAACGCAAGCACCAGATCCTGCAGACCCTCGCGGCCATGCTCGAGGATCCAAAGGCGGAGAGAATCACCACCGCCGCTTTGGCCAAGCGATTGGACGTCTCCGAGGCGGCGCTGTACCGGCATTTCGCCAGCAAGGCGCAGATGTTCGAGGGCCTGATCGAGTTCATCGAGCAGACCCTGTTCGGGCTCGTCAACAAAATCACCGCGGAAGAGAAAAGCGGCCTGAAACAGATCGAGGCTGTGCTGACCATGCTGCTCGGCTTCGCCAAGAAGAACCCCGGAATGACGCGGGTGCTGATTGGCGATGCGCTGGTGAACGAGGACGAGCGCCTGCAGGCGCGCATCAACCAGTTGCATGACCGGCTCGAAGCCACGCTCAAGCAGGCATTGCGCTTTGCGCTTTCAGAGAAGGAGATCCCCGAAGGCGTGGATCCCACTGCGCAGGCGAATCTGATGCTGGCGTTCGTTGTGGGCCGCTGGCACCAGTTCGCGAAGAGCGGTTTCAGGCGCGATCCGACCGAGTACTGGTCGGCGCAGTGGCCAAGCATCGTGTGATGGACGGTTGCGCCAGTCTTAAGCGCACCGCGCGGCCCATCGCGGCAATTTTCGTCCTGATGTGCGCAGGCATTGCGCTGTCCGGTTGCGGTGCGTCGGACGACCAGTTCGCGAAAGTGGTGGTGGGCACGTGGGGTTCGCGGGACGTGGCGCCGGACGACGTGATCGTCGAGACCCAGGTCACCCTGCTGCCCGGAGGGCGGGTCAATTGGCAGGGACAGGTACGTTTGCTCGTCCCGCCGACCTTCTATTTGTTGCCCAACAGGCCCAATTTCGAAGTGAAGAACGGCAGGTTGATATACTACTTCACGGCGAGCGGCAACTGGGCGGTGCGCGAAGGCTACCTGCATACCAGGATCGAATCTTCCACGCTGCCCAGCCTGATGCCGGTCGGTTTCGCGGCGGCGTGGAAGCTCAAGGAAGTCACCAGCAAGGAAATGATCTACGTCTCCGCCGCCAATGGGAGGACACGGGTCGAGTTTCGCAAGGAGTGATTGAGTGATTGGGTAATTGAGTGATTGGGTAATTGAGTCATTGGGTGATTGGGTGAATTTATTACTTAATCACTGAATCACTTAATCACTTAATTTCCCATTCCCCATTCCCCAATCACCCAATCACTCAATTACCCAATCACTTAATCACCAAATCTTAGCCGCAGACCGCGCACTGGGAATCCTTCTTCAGCCTGACGCTGCGCCACTCCATCGTCAGTGCATCAAGCAGCAGCAGCCGCCCGGTCAGATCGCGGCCGATTCCCATCAGCAGTTTCAGCGCTTCCGCCGCTTGCATGGAACCAATTACGCCCACCAGCGGTGCGAATACGCCCATCACCGCGCAACGCATTTCCTCCACGTCGCCGTTTTCCGGGAACAGGCAGTGATAACAGGGGCTGTCCTGGCGGCGCAAATCGAACACCGCAATCTGTCCGTCGAAGCGCACGCCGGCGCCGGATACCAGCGGCTTTGCGAATTTCACGCAGGCGCGATTGACCGCATGGCGGGTGGCAAAGTTGTCGGTTGCGTCGATGACCACGTCGGCGGACTGCACCAGTTGCTCCAGCCGCAGGCCGGCGACGCGTTCGGCGATCGCCTCGATCGAGACTTCGGGATTGATGCGGGCCAGCGTGGCGCGTGCGGAATCGACTTTTTTCCTGCCGATTGATTCGGTGAAATGCACGATCTGCCGCTGCAGGTTGGTGAGATCCACGGCGTCGTGGTCGCAGATGGTGATGTGGCCCACGCCGCTGGCGGCAAGGTAAAGCGACACCGGCGCGCCCAGTCCGCCGGCGCCGATCAGAAGCGCGTGCGCGCCGAGCAGCTTCTCCTGCCCGTCTATGCCGATCTCGGGCAGGAGAATGTGGCGGCTGTAACGCAGTAACTGGTTGTCGTCCATCGCGGGTAAGGGAAGGTTTCCGGCCATCTTAACGCGACAAGGCCCGCGCTGGGCGGGCCTTGTCATTCGATCGTTTGTTCGGGCGAAAACTTATTTCTTGCTGAGGATCTGCAGTCCCTTCAGCAGGTTGAGCGCCTGATTGAGCTGGTAGTCGTTCTTCGAAACGATATCCGGCGGGCCCTCGTCGGCGGCCTTCTCGGCGGCCTTGGGTGCCGGCGCCGGCGCGGCCGACTGCGGCTGCGGCGCCGGTTCCTTGTTCTCGATGGCGCTGCCATCCGGGTTGGACAAGTGGCGCTGCAGATCGGATTCGCGCACCTTGATGGCGGCGTCACCCTCGGTCACGGTCGCCTCTTCCACCAAGATGTCGGGCGTGATGCCCTTGGCCTGGATCGAGCGGCCGTTCGGCGTGTAGTAACGCGCCGTGGTGAGCTTGATCGCGGTGCCGTTGCCGAGCGGCAGAATGGTCTGCACCGAACCCTTGCCGAAGGTCCGCGTGCCCATGACCACTGCGCGTTTATGGTCCTGCAACGCCCCAGCCACGATCTCAGAAGCGGAAGCCGAGCCGCTGTTGACCAGCACCACCATCGGCAGCGTTTTCACTTCCTTCGGCAGTTTCTTCAGATAGTCGTCCTTGCTGCCGCGCAGGTAATACTCGGGCCGCGCGTACAGCTTCATCTTGGCGTCTTCGGTGCGACCTTCGGTGTACACCACCAGCGCATCGCTGGGCAGAAACGCCGCGGAAATCGCCACCGCGCCGTTGAGCAGACCGCCGGGGTCGTTGCGCAGGTCCAGGATGATGCCCTTCATCGGCCCCTGGTTTTCCTTGAAATGCTTATCGATCGCCTTGGCCAGCGTTTCGGCGCTGTGCTCCTGGAACTGGGTGACGCGGAAGTAGGCGTAGCCGGGCTCGAGCAGTTTCGACTTCACGCTCTGGATCTGGATGATCGAGCGGGTCAGCGTCACCACGCGCGGCTTGGTATCGCCCTTGCGAATGAAGGTCAGCGTGATCTGGCTGTCCGGCTTGCCGCGCATGCGCTTCACCGCATCGTTCAGCGTCATGCCTTTCACGTTGGTGTCGTCGAGCTTGATGATCAGGTCGCCGGATTTCAGTCCCGCCCGCCATGCCGGGGTGTCCTCGATCGGGGCAACCACTTTCACGAAGCCGTCTTCCATGCCGACTTCGATGCCGAGACCGCCGAACTCGCCCTGCGTGCCCACCTGCAGCTCGCGAAACGCCTCGGCATCCAGATAGGCCGAATGCGGGTCGAGGCCGGAGAGCATTCCGTTGATCGCCTCGGAAATGAGCCGCTTGTCGTCCACCGGCTCGACGTAGTCGTTCTTGATCCGACCGAAGACTTCGGTAAACGCGCGCAAATCCTCGATCGGCAAGGGACCCGCCCCCTTCTGCGCCACAGCCGAGAAGTTGAGGCTGATCAGCACACCGAGGATCGCACCCAGAACGATCAGGCCGACCTGCCGAAATCTGCTATGCATCTTTGCTTACTCCTTTGTGCACAGGGAGTTGCCCCTGCCCGCGAACTTACTTCAATGTCACCCAGGGCAGCGGGTCGAAGGGTTTTCCCTGATATCTGAGTTCGAAGTATAAACCCGAATCCGGGTTGCCACCGCTGTTACCGATGGCGGCAATGGT
Source organism: Burkholderiales bacterium (assembly GCA_050741735.1). Lineage (GTDB taxonomy): Bacteria > Pseudomonadota > Gammaproteobacteria > Burkholderiales > JACQAP01 > JACQAP01. Next base: position 4,125 of record JBOIFZ010000173.1, on the reverse strand, counting down.
GTCGCCGGCCCTGGACTCGTCGCCCACCTGTTTGAGCAACGCCTCGTTGTTGCCGTACAGGCTCATGTAGCCGTCGCCGTGATCCACGATCATGAGATTGCCGAAACCCCGCAGCCAGTCGGCATAGACCACCCGGCCGCCGGCTATGGCCTTGACCTCCCGGCCCGGTTCGGCAGAGATGAACAAACCCTTCCAGGACAATCCGCTGTCCTGTCTTTGGCTGCCGAAACGGTTCATCAGTTCCCCGAGTACCGGCAGCCTCAACTTGCCCTTGAGCTTGCGGAACGGCCCGGACCCCGAATCCGCGCTGGGCAGCGCCTGATTGGTGATGCGCTTACCCGGTTTCTTGCCCGCGACTTCCTTGGCCAGGCGCTCGATCAGGCGCGTCAAGCGCTCCTCATCGCGCTTCAGTGTTGACAATTGCTTGCGGCTTTGGGCGATCTGGCTGGAAACCTTGGTGTAGATGCGCTGGCGCTCGGCCTTCTCCTTTTCCAGCCGGCGTTTCTGGCTTGCCTCTTCGTTTTGCAGCGCCCGCAATTCGGCGCTCTTGGCGCGGGTTTCGCCGGCGAGCTTTTCGAGATTCGCGAGGTTGTACCTGAGGCTGGCGAGCAGTTCGGCGCGGGCGCGGGAAACGTAGCCCAGGTAGTGCAGTTGGCGCGCGATTTCGTTGGGATCCTCGCGGTTGAGCACCAGCTTGATCGCATCCGATTGGCCGGTCACGTACCGCTGGTAAAGCAGTTTGCTCAGCGTGTCTTGCTCTGCGGCGATATCGGCTTCGACCGTGCGCGCCCGCGACCGCAACTTTGTCAGGGCGGCGTTGACTTGGCGCCGCTGGTCCGCGAGTTGATAGAGCTTGCGGTTGGTATCGCTGACCGCCCGCTCGGATCCCCTGAGCGCGTCGCCTGCCTCGGCCTTCGACTCTTCGGACTCCGCGAGTTGTTTTTGCAGCGCCCCGATGCGGCCGCGCAGTTCCTTGAGTTCGTCCTTGGGCGCGGCGTGTGCCGGAACGGCAAGGGCCGCGAGCGCGAACAGCAGCGCCGCGCCAGCTTCAGCAGCAAGAAAGGTGATTGATGCGGATCGTCGCACGCGCTCCGGGCTCAGGTTCCGGCGCGCGCCTGGGCGGCCACAGCGGCAGCCGCCTGCTTCGCCTTCTCCTGGTCGCCGAGGTAGTAACTGGAGAGCGGCTTCAGGTGGTCGTCGAGTTCGTACACCAGCGGAATGCCGGTCGGAATGTTCAGCGCCACGATGTCCTTCTCCGACACGTTGTCGAGGTATTTCACCAGAGCGCGGATGGTGTTGCCGTGCGCAACCACGATCACGCGCTTGCCGGCTTGGACCTGCGGGGCGATCACATCGTTCCAGTACGGCAGGAAACGCGCCACCGTGTCCTTGAGACATTCGCTGAGCGGTAGTTCGCTTTCTTTCATGTCGCGATAGCGCGGATCGTTGCCCGGGTAGCGCGGATCGCTCCGCGCAAGGGGCGGCGGCGCGACGTCGTAGCTGCGGCGCCACAACAGAATCTGGTCTTCGCCGTACTGCGCCGCCATCTCGGCCTTGTTCAGCCCCTGCAGCGCGCCGTAGTGACGCTCATTGAGGCGCCAGGAGAGCTGCTGCGGGATCCACATCAGGTCCAGCTCGTCGAGGACAATCCACATGGTGCGGATGGCGCGCTTGAGCACGGAGCCTAGTGCGACGTCGAAATCGAACCCGGCCTGCTTGAGCAGCCGGCCGGCCTCGCGTGCCTCGACCAGGCCCCTGTCGGACAGGTCCACATCGGTCCAGCCGGTAAAGCGGTTTTCCTTGTTCCACACGCTTTCGCCGTGGCGGACCAGAACGATTTTTTTCATCCGGTGCAATTGAACTTAAAATATCCGCGCACGGAAGCCTGCGCCTCGACGATAGAATTGTAGTATCGGCTTGGGCGCGTGTCGCGCCGATCGTGGCAACTGTCGCCGCGAATTAGCGGAACAGGACACCAAGGAAGGGCCAGACCTGAACAATTCGTATGCCGGCGCCGCGGACGGAGAGCGTAATCACCGACCATGCGCACCACCTGGTGTTCCACACGATGGCCGAATTCGGCATCGCAGGGGCGGCGGTCCCGTGCGCCGGACTGGCGTCCCTGCTGCTCGCAATGCGTCGTCAGGAACCGACTGCGCATCTGTGGTTGTGCGCAGTGCTCGCGATTCTGGGCATCCACAGTATGCTAGAGTACCCGCTCTGGTACGCCTATTTCCTGGGCATTGCCGCGCTGGGTGTGTCCGAGACTGCCGCGCTCCAGGTCGGCGATCGCAGTCGCGGCCGGTTGCTGCTGGTTCCGATTTTGCTCCTCGGCTGTATCAGGACTACCGCACCGTCCAGTCGTTGCACCGGATCCAGCCGCACCCATCCGGCGCCGCGGCGGAAAGAGTGGCGAGAGCACGGCGGCGGTCCTTCTGGAGCTGCAACGGCATTCTCTGTTCGCTCCCTTCGTGGAATTGGCGCTGTCGCGTCTGATGGTGCTTAACCGAGAGCAAATCGACGACAAGCTGGCCTTCAACAGACTGATCATGCGCTTTGCGCCATCGGCGCATGTGGTTTACCGGCAGGCCATTCTGCTTGCGTTGAAAGGCGAACATGAGGCGGGGCGGACCCAGTGGGATCATGCGGAGGCACTAATCCGTTGGACCGTGGCGGCGTGATCCGGATCATGGATTCCATGGCGGCGGGCGGTGAAAAGGGCGTGGCGGATCTGATCCAATACACAACGGCAGGAAGCGCAAAGGAATCGAAGTGAAGTTCATTCAGGACAATATCTGGCTGGTGCTGACCGCACTGGCGAGCGGCGGGGTCCTGGTCTGGCCATGGATCAGCCGCGGCCTGAGCGGGGCTCCCGAAGTCGGTCCTCTCGAGGCGGTGCAGATGATCAACCGCAAGGATGCGGTGATGCTGGACGTGCGCGAGCCGGGCGAATTCAATTCCGGACATGCACCGAACGCGAAGAACGTGCCGCTGGGCCAGCTCGAAAAACGCCTTGGCGAGATCGAGAAGTTCAAAGCCAGGCCGGTGGTCGTGACCTGCCAGACCGGCAGCCGTTCGCATGCCGCCACGTCGGCGCTCAAGAAAGCCGGCTTCGGCGAGGTGGTGGTCTTGGCGGGCGGCTTCGGAGCCTGGCAACAGGCCAATCTTCCGGTGGAGAAGTAGATGCCGCGGATCAGCATGTACTGCACGGCCTGGTGTCCTTACTGCATTGCCGCGGAACGGATGCTCGCCAACAAAGGCGTGGTGGAAATTGAAAAAATCCGCGTCGACCTGGAGCCGGCGCGGCGCGCGGAAATGATGCAGCGAAGCGGGCGCCGCAGCGTACCGCAGATCTACATCGACGACTTCCATGTCGGGGGCTTCGAGGATCTGTCTGCACTGGACCAGGCCGGAAAGCTCGAAGCGATGCTTGGCAGAGAAACCGCCGAAGCACGCGGCCACGCCGACTGACCTGCCAACCAAGAAAACACAAATCATGAGCCAACAACCCACCCAGCCGGTCTTTTCAATCGAGAAGCTGTTCGTCAAGGATCTGTCGCTGGAGGTGCCCAACGCGCCTCGCATATATCTGGAGCGGGAGACGCCGCAGGTCGAGATCCAGATGAATAACAGCGCCAGCCCGATAGATGACGGCTACTTCGAGGTCGTGTTGACGGTGACCGTTACCGCCAAGATCGGCGACCAGACCATGTTCCTGGTCGAGGTGAGCCAGGGCGGGGTGTTTCAGATCCGCAACGTACCGCAGGCGGAACTCGAGCCGGTGCTCGGCATCACCTGCCCGAACATCCTTTACCCCTATGTGCGCGAAGTGGTTTCCGAAGCGGTGGTGCGCGCCGGATTCCCGCCGGTGGTGTTGAGCCCGGTGAATTTCGAAGCGATCTTCCAGGCCCGGCAGCAAGGCCAGACGCAGGCGCCCGAGGGCGCCACGCACTAGCCCGGATAATTCGTGAAGACGCCCCGTGTGCGGATATATCGCTTGCGTGCCGTGTCTATGAGCAAGCTCTTGCGCGGTACAGTGTGTCGCGTCGGGCTACTCGGGCGCTGGCGGCCGATTTCCGGCCATTTGCGGCATGCCTGCCTGGCCGATAGAGTGATCTATCGGCT
>JBOIFZ010000172.1:0-1741 GCA_050741735.1 Burkholderiales bacterium | reverse complement strand
GTTTTATGCGACCGCTTCACTCAACCTGATCAAGCTCGGTACCCTCCCAGCCCTTCAGTTGCTTGATGAACTCCTTCGGATCGAACGGGAGCTTAGAGGGATCCACGCGCATCTGCCCGGCGGCCTTTCCGTTCTCCCACAAAAAATGAATCCCGTTCGTCATTCGGCCCGCGCCATGGATGCTACGCGGTACTTCGGATATCGACAAAGTATGGCATTTCAGTTCCGGAAGGCAAGCGGCCGGATCACTCCTTGCGCCCGTTCATCTCCTCGATCACCTGCAGGATCGCGGCCGAATCCCAGCGCGTGCCGGCGCGCGCCATGAGCGCGTTGAAGGCCTGCGCAGCCAGAGCCGCCGCCGGCACCGGAGTTTTCGATTCGTAGGCGCACTGAAGTACGATGTTGGCGTCTTTGTGGTGCAGGCGCGCGTCCAGACCGGCGACAAATTGTCGCTGCATCATGCGCGGGCCGATTACCTCGAGCATCCGGCTGCCGGCAAAGCCTTTGGTGAGCGCCTCCCACACCGGCTTGAAGTCCACGCCGTTGGCGCGGGCGAAAGTCATCGCCTCGGCGAGGCCCTGGATCGAAACCACCAGCACCAACTGGTTCGCCGCCTTCGCCACCTGCCCGGCGCCGGATTCGCCGACGTGCACCAGCGTCTTGCCCAGCAGCGACAGCAACGGTTTCATGCGCTCGAACACCGCTGCGCGGCCGCCGATCATGATCGACAACGTGCCCGCCTGTGCCCCGGCTTCGCCGCCCGAGACTGGGCCATCGAGCATGTCCACGCCCCTGCCTGCCAGCTCCGCGGCCACCTTGCGCGCGGTAGCCGGCGCGATGGTGCTGCAATCGACCAGCACCGATCCGGCCCTGGCTCCATGGATAACGCCGTCCTTGCCCAGCACGACCTGTTCGACGTCGGTGCCGGTGGTAACGATGGTGAAAATCACGTCGGCGCTGGCACCGACTTCCTTCGGCGACGCGCAAAGCTTCGCCCCTTTGCCGGTCAGCGGCCGCGCGGCCTCCGCACGGCGCGCCCACACGAAAAGCTCATGGCCGCCCTTGAGCAGGTTTTCCGCTATCGGCACGCCCATGGCACCCAGCCCTATAAATCCCACTTTCACTTGTCTCTCCTCAAATCAAATTCTTTCACCACGAAGGACACGAAGGAACACGAAGGAAACCAAAGGCAAGGAAAACATGACGAGAGTTAAAAGCGGGATCGGTGGTTATATAACAGCCGCACCAAAGGTTTTTACTCCAGTTTGCTTTTGACGTTGTTCTTGCCTTCCTTCGTGTTCCTTCGTGTTTCCTTCGTGCTCTTTCGTGGTGAACGCGTTTATGCGTCTTCAGCGCTTTTCGCCGGCGGCGAGTTCGATGACCTTCACCACCGCGGCGGAGTCTTCGTCGCCGCAACCCAGGCCGACCAGCGCGTTCAGGTGCGAAGCGATCAGGCTCGCCTGCGGCAGCGTGAGCCCCAAGTGCGCCGCCGTGTCAGTGACGATCTTCAGATCCTTGCGATGCAGCCTGGCCTTGAAACCCGGCTTGAAATCGCGCTCGATGATGCGGCGGCCGTGGATCTCGAGTACCTTGCTGTAGGCAAAACCGCCCATCAGCGCCTCGCGCACCTTGGCCGGATCCGCGCCGTTGCGTCGCGCGAGGGTCAATCCTTCGGAAACCGCTTCGAGCGTTACCGCAGCGACGATCTGGTTGCAGGCTTTGGCCACCTGTCCCGCGCCGT
>JBOIFZ010000171.1:0-6483 GCA_050741735.1 Burkholderiales bacterium | reverse complement strand
CTTTTTGGGAAGTTTACCCGCAGCGCGCGGTGCCTGGCAGGCCGCGGCATTGCGCCTCCTCGATTGCGGCCCTTGACAATGCTATCCCCAGCATTACAATGTCTGTAATGTGTAGGATTACACGTTCTCTGTGATCAAGACCTTCCGCCACAAGGGGCTCGATCGGTTCTTTACGAAGAGCGACCGCAGCAAGATAGACGCCAGGCAGGCCGACAGGATTCGGCGGATTCTGGACCGATTGGACGCCGCGGTGAAGCCCGAGGACATGAACCTCCCGGGATTCGGCTTCCACAGGCTTTCCGGAAAACTGAAAGGCGCCTTTGCGGTGTCGGGGTCTGGAAACTGGCGAATCACTTTGCGGTTTGCAGACGCCGATGCGATAGATGTGAACTTGGAGGATTACCACTGATGAAGAGCCTGCGAGACCCGAAGCGTAAACCAACCCATCCCGGCGAATTGCTGCGTGAGGAAGTACTGCCGGCGCTCAAGATGACCCAGACGGAGTTTGCCAAGCGCCTGGGCGTCAGCCGGCTAAGCGTGTCGGAACTGCTGCTCGAGAAGCGCGCCCTCTCGCCGGATATGGCCATCCGTGTCAGCCGACTGACCAATACGACCCCTGAGAGTTGGCTGCGGATGCAGGAGGCGCTTGACCTCTGGGAGCTTGAGCGCCAACCGAAGCGATACGAGGACATTGAGCCGCTTCGAGTTGCAGCATAGGGAACTGCAGTGTTCACTGCAGCGGCAATACGGTATAGGTGGGTTCGAAGCCTTCGAGCGCCAGGAACCCGCCCGCGATCGCGCTGCTGCTGGTCGCCATTATGCGATTCTTCGTCACTGTGGGGCAGACGATCGAGACCGGCGCGGTGAACTGGACTTATGTCCTCGTCACGATCGTCGTCCTGTTCGCATCGATCCGTGCGGTGGAAGCCACGCTCAAGTTGATAGGGCGGTTTGCTGCAGGCGACCTGCCAAATAGCGGAGCCGGGCGCTGACCCCCCACGGCATTACCTTAAGGAAATTTCGTAAGCATGCCCCCATCCCAACCTTCCCCCGCAAGCTGGGGAAGGAGCTTATGACGGGATCCCCGGCAAGCGGGGGAAGGAGCTTATGAGCGGATGCGCGGCTTAAGGCAGTGCCATTGGGGTCTGACTGGTGACTGGCAATGGCTGGAGCCTTCCCTTCTCCTTGTGTTGTTCTACCTTTGTGTACCTTTGCGCCCTTTGCGTTAAACGCTCTTACTGCTGGCCACAGGCCAACTGGTTCTCACGCGCCAAATTTGCGCCCCGCGCAGCATAGTGCATCGCGCGCCATCGCGCTTGGCCGTATCCATCCCTGGTCGTGCATGCGCAGGCGCAGGAAAACACAAAAAACGGAAGGCCGCATTACTGATAATCTTGGCGTTCGACGTCCGGGCATTCGCATGGCGGGCAGCCGCCCACGAAGCGATGTTTCGGAGCGCAGCGAGCTGACGCGGTCTGCAGGCGCGACAGGAATTGAAACGGAGGAGAAGCAACGATGGCGGACATTGCGGGGTATCGGCGTCCCACGCATGGAACGCAGCCCGAGTATCTCTATCCCCCTTATGTGTCGACGCAGAAACGTGCGCCCACCAGGCCGCTGGTGCTGCTGCCGCACACGCTGTCGGAGGTGACTGGGCCGGTATTCGGCTACGACGAGGTCGGGGCGGACGACGCGGATCTGACCCGCCAGCACGCCGGCGCGCCGCTGGGCGAACGCATCATTGTCGGCGGACGGGTGCTGGACGAAAACGGCCGGCCGGTGCCGCAGGCGCTGATCGAACTGTGGCAGTGCAACTCCGCCGGGCGCTACCGGCACCGCAACGACAATCACGATGCGCCGCTCGATCCCAACTTCAGCGGCTGCGGGCGCATGCTCACCGACCCGGAGGGCCGCTACCGCTTCGTCACCATCAAGCCGGGTGCTTATCCCTGGCGCAATCACCAAAACGCCTGGCGTCCCTCCCACATCCACTTCTCGCTGTTCGGCCGCGCGTTCCTGACGCGGCTGGTCACGCAGATGTATTTTCCCGGTGACCCGTTGCAGCCATTCGATCCAATCTTCAACAGCATCGCCGACGAGAGTGCGCGCAAGCGCCTGATCGCCGACTTCGACTGGGACAGCACCCGTCCCGAGCACGCGCTGGGTTATCGCTTCGACATCGTTTTGCGGGGCCGCGACGCCACGCCGATGGAACATTGAAATGAACCTGCTCGCGACCGCATCGCAAACCGCCGGACCTTTTTTCCAAATCGGGCTGGAGAAATTGTGCGTCGCCGATCTGGCGAAGTCTGCGGCAAGCGGCGAGAAAGTCTCGATACAGGGCCGCGTGCTGGATGGCGACGGCAAGCCGGTCAACGATGCGCTGATCGAAGTCTGGCAGGCCAACGCTCAAGGAAAATACGCGCATCCGGACGATGCGCAGGACAAACCGCTCGATTCCGGCTTCAAGGGATTTGGCAGGGTCGCGACCGGCGACGACGGCGAGTTCCGCTTCGTCACCATCAAGCCGGGGCGTGTACCGGGGCCGGGAGGCGCGCTGCAGGCGCCGCATCTCGTCGTGGCGGTATTCATGCGCGGCCTGCTCAAGCATTTGGTGACGCGCATCTACTTTGCCCACGATCACGCCAACGCCGAGGACGCCGTGTTGAAACTGGTTCCGGTCGAGCGGCGCCACACGCTGATGGCGAGAGAACCGGCGGGAAGCCAGGGTGCGTTGGAGTGGAATATCATCCTGCAGGGGCGTGATGAAACCGTGTTCTTCGATTGCTGACCTGTGCGCCAATGACTTCGAAGAGCGGAAACACGGTTTGAGTGCCAACAATCCTCCCGGTCTGCTCGATGCGCTGTTCCGGACCGACGCGGTGCGCGAGATCTTCTCCGATCGCGGCCGCCTGCAGGGCATGCTGGATTTCGAGGCGGCGCTCGCCCGGGCGACGGCGCGCGCAGGCCTGATCCCGGGTCCTGCGGCGTCGCCGATCGAATCGCAGTGCCGTGCCGAGTTGTTCGACGTCGGGGCACTGTCGCGCGGCGCGGCCGCGGCCGGCAACCCCGCGATCCCGATGGTCAAGGCGCTGACCGCGCTGGTCGAACGCAGGGACCACGACGCCGCACGCTTCGTGCACTGGGGTGCGACCAGCCAGGATGCGATGGATACCGGACTGGTGCTGCAATTGCGCAGCGCTCTGGAACTCATCGATGCCGGGCTGGTGAACTTGTCGGATGCGTCGGCCAAGATTGCCAGCCAGCACAAACGCACGCCGGTCGCGGGCCGCACCTGGATGCAGCAGGCGGCTCCGGTGACCTTCGGCCTGAAAGCGGCGGGCTGGCTCAGCGCGATCGAGCGCCATCGCCAGCGGGTGAAGGAACTGCGCGCCCGCGCGCTGGTGCTCCAGTTCGGCGGCGCGGCCGGAACGCTGGCTGCGCTCGGCAACCGCGGCCTCGATGTCGCCGCCGCGCTGGCGGGCGAGCTGAATCTTTCACTGCCGGACATTCCCTGGCATGCGCAGCGCGACCGCATGGCGGAGGTGGCGACGACGCTCGGCCTGCTGGTCGGCTCGCTCGGCAAGATCGCGCGCGACGTCGCGTTGGCGATGCAGACCGAGATCGGCGAGGCCTCCGAGCCGGCTGCCCCCGGCCGCGGCGGATCCTCGACCCTGCCGCACAAGCGCAACCCGGTTTCCTCTGCGGTGGTGCTGGCAGCGGCGGCCAGAGTGCCGGCACTGGTGTCGGTTATGCTTGCCGCGATGGTGCAGGAGCAGGAGCGCGGCCTGGGCAACTGGCATGCGGAATGGGAGACGCTGCCGGAGATCTGCATGCTCGCCGCAGGCGCGCTCGGCCACATGACGCTAGTCATGGAAGGTCTGGAAACCGACGCCCGGCGCATGCGCCAGAACCTCGATGCCACGCGTGGCCTGATCATGGCCGAAGCCGTCTCTTCGGCCCTGGCCCCGAAATTGGGCCGGCAGGCCGCGCATGAACTGGTGGAGGCCGCGTGCGTCCGCGCGGTCGAGCAAGGCACGAGTCTGCGCGACGTGCTGGAGCAGGACACAAAACTCGCCGCGCATCTTTCGGCGGCCGAACTGAATCGCCTGTTCGATCCACAGAGCTATTTGGGCGTGGCCGAGCAATTGGTGGATCGGGCGCTGGCAGCGCGCACCGGCAGGAAGAAATAAGGCTCTATAAGCGCTAACCGCAAAGGATTCCTTTCAATACCCCCTTGAGGGGTACGCAGAGGACGCAAAGGAAATCACCTCATCCCCCGCCTTCTCCCCTGGGCGGAGAAGGGGCTGAAATGCCGAAGCGCGACCAATGGTCGCCTGATTTTCCATCTCCCTCTCCACCCGGTTGCGGGGGGAGAGGGTTGGGGTGAGGGGGTGTCCTCCGCGGTGAGTGCTTTGACGAATAAAGGAGAGAGCGGGAGTGGATGAGCGCGAGCGTTACGGCAAGGAAATGCCGGTTTGCTGATCAACTTCGCCGGCATCCTGTTCGACGGCATCGCCTACGGCAGCCTGCTGTTCCTGATCGGCATCGGCCTGTCGGTGACCATGGGCCTGATGAACTTCATCAATCTCGCCCACGGCGCTTTTGCGATGCTGGGCGGCTACGTCTGCGTCGCGGCAATGACGCGCCTCGGCCTGCCTTTCCTCGCTGCGCTTCCGATCGCGTTCTTCGTCACCGCGCTGGCAGGCGTCATCCTCGAGCGCACCCTCTATCAGCGACTGTATCAGGCCAGCCATCTCGAGCAGGTGCTGTTCAGCATCGGTCTGACTTTCATGGCGATCGCGGCGACCACTTATTTCTGGGGGCCGGGCCAGCAGCCGGTGCAGCTCCCGGAATTCCTGCGCGGACAGGTGCGCGTGGTGGGCCTCGATCTGGGTGCGTACCGCCTGTTCCTTATTGCGCTGGTGATCGTAATAACTCTGGCGTTGGTCCGGTTGGTCGCGCGCACGCGCTTCGGCGCACAGGTGCGCGCCGCGGTCGAAAATCAGCAGGCCGCCGCAGGCATGGGCATCCACGTCAACAGGATCTTCGCGTTGACGTTCGCGCTCGGCTCGGGTCTGGCCGGGCTGGGCGGCGCGCTCGGCATCGACGTGCTAGGCCTCGACCCGACTTTCCCGGTCAAATACATGGTGTACTTCCTGCTGGTCGTTTCTGTCGGCGGCGCCGGCAGCATCAAGGGCACGCTGGTGGCGGCGCTGATCCTCGGCGTGTTCGACGTGGCGGGCAAGTATTACGTTCCCGAGGTGGGCGCCTTCGTCATTTACGCTCTGATGGTGCTGCTCCTGATACTGTTCCCCGCCGGTATGTACGGAAGGCGGGTATGACCGTCGCAGCCACTGCGCCGCCGCAAGCGGCGTTGCACCGCCTTCCCGACGGCCGCTGGAATCGCATCGAAATCGTCGTCTGGCTGCTGCCGGCGGCCGCGTTCTTCCTGCTGCCCGGTTATCTGGTGCTCGGCAGCCAGATCCTGATCGTCGCTCTGTTTGCCCTTTCGCTCGATCTCATCCTCGGTTACGCCGGGATTGTCTCGCTCGGACACGCAGCGTTCTTTGGCATCGGCGCCTATACGGCGGGATTGCTTGCCGTGCACGGCTGGGGCGAACCGCTGACCGGCTTGCTGCTGGCTGGCGCCATGGCGGCGGGCGCCGGTTATCTAGTCAGCTTCCTGGTGGTGCGCGGCGAAGACCTAGCACGCCTGATGGTGACCCTGGGCATCGGCCTGCTGCTGTACGAGGCGGCCAACAAGGCGGCGTTCATCACCGGCGGCGTGGACGGGCTCTCCGGAGTCACGATGTGGAAACTGCTTGGCGTGTTCCCGTTCGATCTCGGCGGCAAGGTCGCTTACGTGTACAGCCTGGCGGTGCTGTTTTTGCTGTTCCTGCTGATGCGCCGGCTGGTGAATTCGCCTTTTGGTCTGAGCCTGCGCGGTTTGCGCGAAGGCGGCAAGCGCATGCCCGCAATCGGCGCGCCGGTGCGCAAACGCCAGGTCCTGATCTTCACCATCGCGGCGGGCGTGGCCGGCATCGCCGGCGGATTGCTGGCGCAGACGACGCAGTTCGTCGGCCTGGAAGTGCTCGGCTTCCCGCGCTCCGCGGAACTGCTGATCATGCTGGTGCTGGGCGGCGCCGGCCGCCTGTACGGCGCACTGATCGGAGCAGCGCTGTTCATGGTCGCGCAGGAGTTTCTCTCCGGCCTCAACCCGGTCTACTGGCAGTTCTGGATAGGGCTGCTGCTGGTGGTGGTCGTGCTGTTCGCGCGCGGCGGCATCATGGGCGCGGCGGAAGCGTTGTACACGAACCTGTGGAGAAAGGGAAAATGACGGTCGCGTTGCGCACTGAAGGCCTCTCGAAGCAGTGGGGCAGCTTCAAGGCCAACAGCGACCTGAACATTGCGCTGGCGGTGGGGGCGCGCCATGCGCTCATCGGGCCCAACGGCGCGGGCAAGACGACGTTCATCAATCTG
>JBOIFZ010000170.1:0-3023 GCA_050741735.1 Burkholderiales bacterium | reverse complement strand
CGATCAGGCTTCGTGACGGTTTAAACCAGGACACAATCGATCTGCCGCTTCCCCGTCCTCAAGCCCAACTACGCTCGAGAACAAACACAACTTACACCAACAAAACGAACATACAAGGACACGAAGGTACACGAAGGAAATCAAATGCAAAATGGTGGAGAGGCGACAAACCGATCCGCATTGCAGATCACATATCCGCTGTTAGTTGGTTTTGTTTTTCCGTTTGTGTTTGGCTCTTCTTCGTGTTCCTTCGTGTCCTTCGTGGTGAGCGCGTTGAAATCAGAAATCGGCGTGGATGCGGCCGGGGCTGAGAATGCCTTCCGGGTCGAAGGCGCGCTTGAGCTTCTTGTGGATCGCCAGCAGATTCGCCGGCAACCGCTGGATGCCCAGCTGCTTGTCGCCGCCGCGGAACAGGGTGGCGTGGCCGCCAGAGCGTTGCGCGGCCTCGAACGCCAGTGACGGACTGAGATTGGCAGCGATCCAGCGCAGGCCGCCGTTCCATTCGATCAATTGCGGGCCGAGGCCGAGCGGCGCGGTTGTTGGCTTGATGGAAAGGCGCCACAGTGCCGCGGCACCCGCAAAGAACGGATGGGTCTGCTCGCGGATCGATTGCCAGAACGCAGCGTCGTCAGCAACCGGTTCGCCGCCGATTTTTTTGCGGGCTGCGTCGACCGCGGAACGCGCACCGGACAGGCGGAGATAGAGCGCACCGCCCACGTGGCAGGATGCCGACAACGGCAAAGGCTTCCCCGCCCAGCGGCTCATCGAATCGAGCGCCGCGGTCTCATCCAACTCCAGGCGCAGCGTGCGTTCCTGTTCAAGCAACGGCAGCACTTTGAGCGAAACTTCGGTGATCAATCCCAGGGTGCCGAAGGAGCCGGTCATCAGCCTCGACAGGTCATAGCCGGCGACGTTCTTCATCACTTTGCCGCCGAAGCGCAGCTCCTCGCCCTGGCCGTTCAACATGCGTACGCCGAGCACGAAGTCGCGCGCCGAACCGGCGGACGCGCGTCGGGGCCCAGAGAATCCGCAGGCGATGCTGCCGCCGAGGGTGGCTGTGGCGCCGAAGTGCGGCGGTTCGAACGCGAGCATCTGGCCGTTCTTCGCCAGCTCCGCTTCCACTTCCCGGAGCGGCATGCCGGCGCGCGCCGTGAAAACCAGTTCGGTGGGCTCGTACTCGACGATGCCGGTACACGGGCGCGTGTCGAGTAGATCGCCTATCAGCGCCAGGCCGTAGAAATCCTTGGCTCCGCTGCCACGGATGCGCACGTGCGTGTGCTCCGCGGCGGCCTTGCGGATGGTTTCAGAAAACTGTTGGATTACATCCTGCATTTAGGGCTTTTCAACGCAAAGGACGCAAAGGACGCAAAGTTACGCGAAGGAGAAAACAAAAAAGAAAGGATTGTCAAAAGTATTTCGTCAGGAGTACGGAGCTATGGGGTTTACATGCGGGGCGCTCACATCATCGGTGGCAAAAAGTTGAGCAAAACAAAAGCAATTCGGAATCCAACCCATTCTCACTTCGTTCTTTCCTTTTCCTTTGCGTACCTTTGCGTCCTTTGCGTTGAACGCGTTCGGGTTTAATGTTCAGAATCGGGGCAGGTCGGGGAACTTCTCTTTGCCGCGGTGCACGTGCATGGCACCGAACTCGGCGCAGCGCTGCAGCGTGGGCACAGCCTTGCCGGGATTGAGCAGGCCGCGCTCGTCAAACACGTGCTTCACGCCATGGAACGTTTCCAGTTCGCGGGTCCTGAACTGCAGGCACATCTGGTTGATCTTCTCGATGCCCACGCCGTGCTCGCCGGTGATGGTGCCGCCGACCTCGACGCACAATTCCAGGATCGCCGCACCGTAGGCCTCGGCGCGCCGCATCTGGTCGTCGTCGTTGGCATCGAACATGATCAGCGGGTGCAGGTTGCCATCGCCGGCATGGAACACGTTGGCGCACTGCAGGTTGAACGTTCCGGACAGCTCGTCGATGCGCTTGAGCACATAGGGAAGGTGCTTGCGCGGGATGGTGCCGTCCATGCAGTAGTAATCCGGCAGGATGCGGCCCACCGCGGGGAAGGCGGCCTTGCGCCCGGCCCACAGGTTCAGCCGTTCGGCTTCATCCCGCGAAGTGCGAATCTTAGTCGCGCCGGCCTTGCGCATCACCTCGGTGACGCGGCCGATTTCCACTGTGACTTCTTCTTCGGTGCCGTCGGATTCGCACAGCAGGATCGCGGCGGCATCGAGCGGGTAACCGGCATGGACGAAATGCTCCACTGCGGCGGTTGCCTTCTTGTCCATCATCTCCAGGCCCGCGGGGATGATCCCGGCGGCGATGACGTCCGCTACCGCCTGGGCAGCCTTGGCGATGTCGTCGAACGCTGCCAGCACCACCTGCGCTTTCTCCGGCGTCGGCAGCAACTTGACGGTGATCTCGGTGACCACACCTAGCAGGCCCTCCGACCCGGTGATCAGCGCCAGCAGGTCATAACCCGGCGAATCGAGCCCTTCCGAGCCGATCTCGAGCAGATCTCCCTCGATGGTGACGAACCGCACCTTGAGGATGTTGTGCACCGTGAGTCCGTACTTCAGGCAGTGCACGCCTCCCGAATTCTCGGCGACGTTGCCGCCGATCGAGCAGGCGATCTGGCTGGAGGGATCGGGAGCGTAGTACAGGCCGAGAGGCGCGGTCGCTTCGGAGATCGCAGCGTTGCGCACGCCCGGCTGCACGCGCGCGATCCGCGCCGGCCCATCGATCTCGAGGATTGTCTTCATCTTCGACATGACCAGCAGCAGCCCGTGCTCGTAGGGCAGGGCCCCGCCCGACAAACCGGTCCCGGCGCCGCGGAATACCACCGGCACCCGGCCTGCGTGGCAGACGCGCAGGATCGCGCGTACCTGTTCCTCGTTCTCGGGCAGCGCCACCAGGAGCGGCATGCGCTGGTAGGCGGTGAGGCCGTCGCACTCGAAGGGTTTGAGTTCCTCGTGCTGATGCAGAAGTGCATCGGGCGCAAGGATCGCAGAGAGTTGCTGGA
>JBOIFZ010000169.1:0-5549 GCA_050741735.1 Burkholderiales bacterium | reverse complement strand
CATGCAAGAAAGCAATCGAAGCAAGGCGCTGACGCTCGCGATCCTGCCTATTTGCCTGTACCTCATCATGGCGCCGGTGTGGTATCCCAAGATCGCGGTGCGAATGTACGACAACGCACGCTTGCTTCAATTGGGCGTTCTTGCGCTGCTGGCGCTGTCGCTGCTCCTGCCCGTTGTCCGCGGCGCGGTCGCCGGCGCATGGCTAGCCTTGGGAAACCTGCCCAGGGCGTTGATCGCCGTCATGATCGTAGGCGGCGCTTTGAGCGCCTCGTTCTCCGCCGCCCCTCATCTTGGTGCGTTGGAAATCGCCCTGGTCACGCAACTCGTGCTTCTGTTCCTATTGGTGAGCGCTGCCGTGCGGGTCCTCAGGGAAAAGGCGGAATCGGTGCTCGCCGTGGCGATCGCTTTTGGCGCCGCTCTCGTGGGCGTCAAATTCTGGGTGACCCAGATTTCCTTTCTGCTCGAAGGCAAGCAGTTCCAATGGATCAGCCCCTTCCTGGATTTCGCCAACGTGCGGTTCTTCAGCCAGTATCAGGCCTACGCGCTGCTGTTGATCCCGCTTGCCGCGGCGCTGCCGGGGATGTCCCGCACGTGGCGGATCATCGTCTATGTCATCGCGGCGAACTTCTGGGCGCTGCAATGGATGGTCGGATCGCGCGCCGTCTGGATCGGGGCGGTCGTTGCGGTTACCGTCATCCTTGTATTTATGCGCAAGGGCCGATTGGCCTGGATGGGTAGGCAAGCAGCGCTTGTTGTATCGGGCGCGCTGATTTATCTCCTGTTTTCCCATGCCCTGTCTTCCACCCCCGGAGTCGTTCCGGTCCCCGGGGTGAGTTCGGCCGCGGTGTTTGGATCCCAGAGCGACACCGACCGGCTGGTCATGGCCTCGACGTCCCTGAAGATGTTGGGAGAGAACCCTTTGCTGGGCGTCGGTCCCGGGCAGTGGGGCCTGAACCAGACACTGGTGAACAACGCGCATCCGCACAATTCATCTCTGCAACTGCTTTCCGAGTACGGGCTCCTCGCCGGCGCCGCCGGCGTCGCGCTGGGCGTGCTGTTGCTATTGTTCGCCGCCAGGGCGCTGCGAGCGCAAACACAGCTGCGAACACATCAGGGCGCGAGTCCGCTGACCGCGAGTCTGTGCGCGGCGCTGGTGATGGGGCTGGTGGATTCGCTGTTCAGCGGCAACCTCATCATGCCGCACAGCCAGATCCTTCTGTGCGTGATCGCCGGTTGGCTGTTGGGGCGGACTCAGGCAACGGCGCCGGGGGAGGAACGCGACGCCGGCGGCCGGCGCTCGCAGAAACTAGCACTGGCCGGCGTTGCCATGCTGGCAATGTCCACGACGGTGATACTTGCGTTCGAGTATTTGGATGTCGTCCAGCCCATGCCCGGCAATCTGCAGCCGCGCAATCCGCATTTCTGGCAGTACGGACGCTTCGCCGACTGGTAGCGGGCGTGCCCATGCCTGGGCGGGTGCGGCGTCGGCCTACTTGCGGTACACCGACGCGCGCATCGGCAGGCCGTTGCTCAAATAGGAGTGGAAGTACTCCAGGTCGTTGAATACCTCGCTGCCGGCGGGAAACGGAACCGCGCGCATCGCCTCCATGCAACGCTGGTAGCGCATGTGGAGCGTATGCAGGTTGTCCCCGGCGCGGAAGACCGGGAAGTGCGTTGTCTGCCCGATGGCCGGCGAGATGATCTCGTCGCGGAAATAGTTGCCGGCGAACGTGACGTGACACGAGGCGCAGGCGAGATTGAGCTGGCCGATGCGGCGGAAATAAAAAGAGCGCCCGGCCTGGTAGCGCCGTTGCGCAGCAGGGCCGTCCACCACGACATTCACTCGCATGCCGTCCGAGAGCGTGCGTGCATATGCGGTCAACACGCCCATCGACCCCGTGTCCCCATACCCGAATTCACGCTCGCCGTTTTCGCGCAGGCAGCGGTTGATAGCCATCTCGAAAGTGACGACCTTGCCTGAAGCCGCGTCGAAATAAGGAAAGTTTCCGGCGACATTGCGGCCGTCATCGGGAAAGCAGCGAGAGAATGCCCCGCCGTTCGCGAACGGCTTCTCCCACAGCATCCTGCCCTTGTCGAGTTCTCCCTGGAAGGGCGGGAACTCCATGATGCTGTCGAACTGCGCTTTGGCATCCGGGCTCAGCATCAGGGCGCCGTTGACATACTCGTCGAGCGCGAGCCTGGGGAACTTGCCCTTGAACAGCTCGATCATGGACGCGCGATCCTGGTCCGGCCCGGCGACAGCCTGTGCGATCCATGAGCACGCCAGCAGGCTGACCGTCAGAAAAATTTTGTTCACCTGCAGGCCTGCGTTCACGCTGGCGGACTCAGTTGAGCGTGGATTCCATGCTCGCCTTGTCGCCCCGATTGTCCACCCAGCCCACCATGATCTTGTCGCCTGGTTTCGCTCCACGCACGCGAAAGTTCAGGAAAGGATTCTTGGACACCGCCTGGCTCAACTGTGCCTCGAGCACGATCCTGCCGTTGTGTGTCGCGGTGAGAGTCTGAATGAAATGCATGGGCACCGGCTGACCGGTGACCTCATCCTTGCGCAGCCCGGTCTCCATCGGATGGAATATCAGTATCTTCACGTCAGCCACGTCGCCTTTCATCTGTGCGCGAATTTTCATCGGGTCGGCCATCTCGTATTTCCCTTTCCAGTTCCGGTGCTCAGGCGCCGCAGCCGCCGATTGTGACCTTGACTTCACGCATCGTGGCGTAGAACTTGCCGTCCGCCCTGGCCAGGATCCGTACCCTGGACGATTCTTTCATCTTTATCCGGGTGGCAACGAATGCTTCCGCCCCATTGGCAAACTCGAATACCGCGGTGAGCGGCTGCGGATTCTTGTCCACCAGGATGTAAATCGCTTGAGTGCCGGGTATCTGGCTGGCGATCTCCAGCGGAACGAGGGCGCCGTTCTCGGCGATTTCCAGTGGGTTCAACACGATCTTGTCGCTGTCTTCCGTCACGGTGACGCCAATGCCTTTCAGCGCGTCGGCGACTGCCCTGGCGTCGAACGCGGCCTTGTTCCACTGGCCGGCCAGCAGTTGCAACGGCCGCAGCATCGCCGCTGCCATCGCGACCGCGACAGCACGCAACACAGACCTGCGCATCGTTCGGATTTTCGTCCCTTCCGTCATTGGGTATCTCATTGCGTATACAGGTAATCGATGATCAGTTCGATTTCGTCTCTGCTCAGGATTCTGTGTTTGCCGAACGGCGGCATCACCGTGTTCGGATTGGTCTGCATCGGATCCCAGAGGCGGCGGTGCAACTGCGCGCGATCCGGAAACTTGGAGCGGATCGCCAGCAGAGGCGGGCCGATGTTCGCCAGCGTATTTGCCCTGGAATCCCCCGGGAACTTGTGACAGGCGAGGCAGTTTCCCTTGGCGATCTCGAAGGCGAGTTGCCTTCCCGCCGTGACATTCGGTACCTCATCTGCGCCGGCCTGCGGCATCGAAAGAAGAAACGCGCTGCCGATGAACAGAACAGCAACCAACCGGCGAAACAGGGCGCCGCGACGGTGCGCTACAGCTAAGACCGATCCGGCGCACGCTGGTTCTTGCAAGCTCACGCGCCGCCGGTCCCGGCAACCCAGTGCCCGGATTTGCCGCCGCGCTTTTCGCGCAGCCCGACGCCTTCGATGCGCATGCCCCGGTCCACGGCCTTGCACATGTCGTAGACCGTAAGCAGTCCGACGCTGACCGCAGTGAGCGCCTCCATTTCCACGCCCGTGCGCCCGAAAGTCTCGGCAACGGCGATGCATTCCACCGAATTCTCTTCGCGATGTACTTCGAAATCGACGCTGACCTTGGTGAGCGCGATCGGGTGGCACAGCGGGATCAACTCGGAAGTGCGTTTCGAACCCTGGATCGCCGCGATCCGTGCCACGCCGAGGACATCGCCCTTGGCCGCGCCGCCGTCGACGATCTTCCGCAGCGTTTCAGCATGCATGAAAATCCTGCCGGCGGCGATCGCGACTCTGTGGGTTTCCTGCTTTTCGGCCACGTCGACCATATGCGCCTGACCGCGGGAATCGAAATGTGTAAGTTCGCCCAAGCTGGAATCCGCCTGCTTCGTGTGCGGCCGTCACGCGACCGGGAACTGGATGAACGGTGGCGCTATCATAGCACCATGAAATTTCGCTTAGTGATCGCTGTGGTCCTGCTGGCCCCTGCACTTGGTCTCGCCGACGAATTGCCCGACCTGGGCGATGTTTCCCAAGGCGCGCTGTCCCCCGCCCAGGAGCGCAAACTCGGCGAGGGCATCATGAGCCAGATTCGCGCCAACGCCGCTTACATTGACGATCCCGACGTTGCCGACTATCTGAACGCCGTTGGCTACCGCCTGGTCGGCAACAGTCCAGATCCGGCCGGCCCGTTCGAATTCTTCGGAATCGCCGACAACTCCGTCAATGCATTCGCCTTGCCGGGCGGATTCGTCGGCGTGAACTCGGGCTTGTTGCTCAGCGCGCAGAGCGAGTCCGAACTCGCCAGCGTGCTCTCCCATGAAATCGCGCACGTCACCCAGCGTCACATTGCCCGCATGGTCGCGGCACAACAACGTGCCGGAATCGCGTCCATGGCGGCGCTGGCGGTGGCGATCCTCGCGGCGCGCTCGAATCCCGAGGTTTCCGCGGCGGCGATCACGGCGGTGCAGGCCGGCACGATCCAGTCGGCGCTCAACTTCACCCGCGAGAATGAACGCGAGGCCGACCGCATCGGTTTACAGATCATGGAGAAGTCCGGCTTCGACGTGCACGCGATGCCGGTGTTCTTCGAGCGCCTGCAGAAGGCCACACGCGCATATGAAACCGGCGCGCCGGCCTATCTGCGCACGCATCCGCTTACTTTCGAGCGGATTGCTGACGTGCAGAGCCGCATTCAGGACGTCCCGTTCAGGCAGGTGCCCGACAGCCTGGAATTTCACCTGGTGCGCGCGCGACTGTCGGCGCTTGAGGGCAACCCGCGCGTGGCGGTTACGAATTTCGACGGCATGCTGTCCGGCCGAAAATTCACCAGCGAGGCGGCGGCGCGCTACGGCCTGGTCGTGGCGCTTCTGCGCGCGGGCGATTTCCCGCGCGCGAGAAAGGAAGTCGCGTTGTTACAGAGCCTAAGGGTGAAAAGCCCGATGATCGACGCCTTGACTGCGCAAACGCTGATCGGCAGCGGCGATCTCGAGAAGGGGCTGGCGACCTATCGCGATGGACTGCGTGCCCACCCCAGCCGCCGCACGCTGGTTTACGGTTACGCCAACGCCCTGCTCGACGCCGCGCGCGCGGCGGAAGCGGTGGACTTCCTTGCGGGCAGGCTGGAGTCCCGGTCGCCCGATGCGCGCCTTTACGAGCTGCAATCGCGCGGCTACACCGCACTGGGAAAGCGCTTGCTGCAACACCGCGCGCAGGCCGAGGCCTATGTGCTGCGCGGAAACCTTCCCGCCGCGATCGAACAACTGCAACTCGCGCAGCGCGCCGGCGATGGCGACTTCTTTCAGAAATCCAGCGTCGAGGCGCGACTCAAGGAACTGGTGG
>JBOIFZ010000168.1:0-8679 GCA_050741735.1 Burkholderiales bacterium | reverse complement strand
ATACCGCATGAAGCCTCGAATCACAGTCATCACCATCGGCGTCGACGACTTGGAGCAAGCGCTTCGGTTTTATCGAGATCGCCTTGGTCTAAGAACTGAAGGCATTATCGGCAAAGAGTTCGAACATGGAGCCGTGGCTTTCTTTGAGTTACAGGCCGGATTGAGGCTGGCAATCTGGCCACGCAAAAGCATTTCGTATGATTCAGGCCTTCCTCTGAGCAGTCCAAGTGCTACCGAATTCACGCTTGGGCATAACGTCTCGTCAAAAGCGGAAGTTGATGCGGTTATGGAGCAAGCGAGAAGCGCGGGCGCCGTTATTGTGAAATCAGCTCACGACACCTTCTGGGGCGGTTACGCCGGTTACTTTCAAGATCCCGATCGGCATTTGTGGGAGGTCGTATGGAATCCTCAGCTATCAGTCCAAGATTGAGGCATAACAACGCGTTCAATACCTACTCGCAAAAGCGCCGCTTCGTGCCACTTTTGCTCGCGGGTTAACGCGGGCGTTCGCCCGCGAGACACATCGTATCCGTCATCGTAGTCGTCTTCATAATTGGAGTCGTGACTGTCTTGGCATTGCCGTCCTATGCCGACTACACGCCGCGGGCGAGCGTGGGCGCCGCCCTCGTGGTAATCGGAAACGGCAGGGCGAATCTGGAGTCGTCGTGTTCTGACGGCACATTTGCGTCAAAACAGAAGACCTCAGACACTGGCATGCCAGAGTCAGATCCAAAGGCGTATATCTTGCGCGTCGAGCTGTTACGCGTGACACCCAAGGCTGTACGGCTCAGAGCCACGGTAACGGACATTTATGGGCGGCCATTTTTCGGGCTGTTTCCGTGGAAGGTCATTTCTCAGGGAAGCTTCCTAGAATTCGAGCATACGTGTTCTGCGGAAAAACAATTCTCTTCGCGCCTTATTGCCTCAACAGTGGAGCAAAAGTATCTCCCCGTGAGCCTGAGGGGCCAATGAGCTCATCGCGGGCTAACCACCGGTTCCAGAGGCAACGCGCGGCAAGAGCGGCCGCGCGCGCCTGAACCGGAACGTTAAGTCGCATATCGGCATCGCTATAAAGGGGCTATCGCGTGAGGGAACTTCATTGGCGCGCTGTTCCGAGGTTATGGATGACTTTGCTGTCCGCGACACGGGCGATCTGCTCGGTCGTGCTGCTGCTCGGAGCCCAGGCGGTAAGCGCCGACGGCAGGTTCTATGCGAGTGACTACACGCCGGAGCTCGCGGACCAGCGCGCGCTCATTGCGTTTGACGGCAAGCGCCAGGTGATGCTGATAGAAAGCCGCATTTCATTGCAGGATGGACGGCCTGCCACGTCGCTCGGCTGGGTAGTGCCGGTCCCCACCGTGCCGGAGATCGCTGTCGCCAATCCCGCGGCAGTGCGCGATATGTACCGCCAAATACGGCATAACACCGATCCCACGACGCTGCCGGTCGTCCCGTTCGTGTTCGCCCTGCTTCCTTTTGCATACCTGTATGGGAATTTTCTTCGGCGTCGCGGTCACCCCGACGCGACTCTGCTTCGCTCGTCGGTATTGGTCGGACTCATCGGCGGCATCCTTTCATTGGTTTCCCTATCGGCCCCGACCCCAGCCGGCCCGGAATCAGGCGTCGAAGTAATCAAGGCGCTTCAGGTAGGCCCGCTGGACGCAAAGGTGCTGCGCGCCTCCTCGGGCGCCGAGCTCGTGGACTGGCTGAAGGTGAACGGCTTCGCGTACGGCGAGCGGGATGTCGCCGCAGTCGAGGATTATCTGCGGCGCAGGTGGTTGTTTGTCGCCGCGAAGCTCACGCCGCAAGCGGGAACCGCATTTGAGGGTGTTTCTGGCAGCCCTCCGCTGGTGCTGAGTTTTCCGACCAAGGAAGCCCTTTACCCGGTTGCACTGACCGCGGCAGGCGGCCAGCCTCTCAACTTGGTGTTATATGTATTCGCGCTCGAGCGTGTCGAACCGAACGTGGCGATGCGCGTCGCATTCGCCGGGGCAACGCGTAACCCTACCGGCAATCTTCATAGGGAAAGCGATAATGCGGCAACCGCGCTGTTCGCCGCGCTGAAACCTTCGCCGAACTATCTGACAAAGCTTACGGAAAAACTCGATGCGGATAAAATGCACCAGGACATCCGCTTCAACAGCGCGGTGGCCAAAGTCGACCTCCGTGATTGGACCATTGGACCGATGTTCATTTTTTGGGTCGGCGGCGCTTTTATGATCGGCTCGATCGCGTTGCTGCTCCAGCTCGCAGGGCGCGGGCGGTGGCGCCTGTCGGGTCTTGCCTGGTTCGCGATATCGATGTCCATTTCCTGGCTGCTGGCAGCGCTGTTCCTACTCGGCAGCGCAGGCAAACAGTACTGGAAGTACCGCCGGGAGCGAATCCTGGAACTCCCCTAGCACCCGGGGCTGCCCCCTCTACACACCGGTCTTCAGTGCCCGCCGTATCGACCCGAACCGCATGCGGTACTGCGCCGGCGTGAGTTTCACCTGGCGCCTGAACAGCCGGCTGAATAATCCGGCGTCCTCGTAGCCAACCTCGTTGGCGATGGCCTCGATCGGCTCGTCACCTGAGCTTCCGACGGTGCGGTCGAGGGCATCGAATAAGCGCCTGCGACCCAGCTCGTGACGCTCGCCGCCGAGGCCTGCCCCGCCGATCAGGGTGTCGTTTCGTTCCAAGGCCTGCGGCACATCCTCAGGTGGCCCGACCATCGGACGTGTTACCGGTGTCCTTGGACTAAACTGTTACCTATGTCCCCGGACTATAGTGTTACCGATGTGTCTGGACCGTACCGAACTTCAACTTTGCAATCCACCGGCCGCCTACAGCCGGCTTCACCGCCTTTTGGCGGCCGGTGATTGCAGACGTTGGGCGACTCGGGGCAGCAGCAGGTTAAACTGATTCACGCGTGCATTCCTTGCGCAGATGAGGTGATTTGGTGACTTGGCGCCTTCTTGCACCGGTCTTCGCAGCAGCACTGCTGCTCGGATTGTCACAGCCCCGGATTGCTGAACCCGCTGAGCGAGTCGTGCGTGTGGCCTTCGTTGACGCGGAATCGCCGTCTACTGCGTTGCGGGGCACCGGCGCATTCTGGGCACGACTTCGCGAACTGGGATGGGTCGAGGGACAGAATCTGATCATCGAACAGCGGTGGGCGGACGGCCGAATCGATCGGCTCCCCACGCTGATGGCCGAAGTCGTCGGCCACAACCCCGATGTGATCGTCACCATCAGCACGCCTGGCGCGATCGCTGCGAAACAGGCGACCAGCACGATTCCGATCGTCGTGCCGGCGATGGGCGATCCCGTCGGCTTGGGGCTTGCGGCCAGCCTGGCGCGTCCCGGGGGTAACCTCACCGGACTCTCGCTGGAGATGACGCAGGACCTCAGCGGAAAATGGCTGGAGCTGCTCCAGGAAACCGTCCCGCGGCTGTCTACCGTCGCCGTCATCGCGAACACTGCCAGCCCGTTCGTCAGAAAGGTAACAAAGGATCTGGAGGCCGTTGCGTCGATCCGGGGCGTGAGGCTCCGGGTGATCGGGGTGCAGGACGCGGCCGCGCTGGTTGGCATCTTCAAGCAGGCGCGACGTCAGGCGCAGGCGGTCCTCGTGCTTCCCGACCCGCTCACGACGCACAACCGGCGGCAAATCGCGGCGCTTGCCGCCCGACATCGGCTTCCCGCCATGTACCCATTTTTCGAGTTCGTCGAAGTCGGCGGCTTGATGGCGTACGGCGTCGACAATGCCGTGTTATTCCGGCGCGGGGCGGAATACGTCGACAAGATACTCAGAGGCGCGAAGCCCGCCGATCTCCCCATCGAGCAGCCGACCCAGTGGTCGTTGGCGGTAAACCTTAAGACCGCACGAGCGCTCGGGCTGACCTTCCCGGAGTCGATCTTGCTCCGTGCGGGTGAGGTGATCCGATGAGCCATTTGCCATCCCGGATGGTGTGCTGTACTGCTTCGCCCGGCGCGTTGTTGAGAGCTGAAAAGGCGCCGCCCAACCCGTCCGTGCAGGGGACGCGCCGATTAGCGTCGTTCAGCTTTGCTGGCGTCGTGCCGGCGCGCCTCTGATCTCTGGAGTCAGGCAATA
Source organism: Burkholderiales bacterium (assembly GCA_050741735.1). Classification (GTDB taxonomy): domain Bacteria; phylum Pseudomonadota; class Gammaproteobacteria; order Burkholderiales; family JACQAP01; genus JACQAP01. The sequence continues at coordinate 4,589 of JBOIFZ010000168.1, read as the reverse complement.
TGAGGTAGGAGACTCATTCATGTTTTCTGTGCTATGGCGTTGGCTATTCTGCTTTCTGATGTTGATGATGATGAAGTCTGTTGCCACCGCAGACGTGGACTCGCTTGAACAATATCGGATTGCATACGAATACAAAGGTGCCATATTTGTAATATCGGGCACTGGCAAAACCATTTTTAAATTGCCTTTCGAAAATCTGTATTTGCCCGATGCGCACCCAGACGGAGATCGTATCGTCTGTGTGCGTAAGAATAAGTCGAATTCATCAGAGCTTATTGAACTTACGCTCGATAAAGAAGCCAATTTTCCAACCACTGTTTTGTATACGGCAACGGTCGGTCAGTTTATCGGCTCACCTATTTGGTCTCAAGATGGAAGCCAGGTTGGCTTCTTGGTCTCAAGGAAGGTTCTAGTTCTTGATATGAAAGCCCGGCAAATTGCCCTGCAAATCGAGATTAATGAATTGCCAACAGTACCGGATCCGACCTTCACGACGTTACACGATAACCACTATATGCGTTGGAGCAAGGATGGCTTACGACTCTATCTGCGTGTTCGGAAAACAAACGGAGAAAGAAATCAAACCAATCCTGGCCTAACGGAATTATGGAGATTAGGGGAAATAGAAATATCTTCTGGCAGTTTTTTTTGGCATCACAATGCTTCCTTCAACTTTCTTTACAATAGAATCTTTCCAAAAACCACCAAGGTGCATGAATCTCCCGCGATCGTTACGTTGTTTGGTTCAGTTGAAAATCCCGTTTTGCGTCCCATCTGGTCTCCTGATCGGCGTTACTTTTTTTATGAAACGCTTAGAGAGGGCTTCATGGCAAAAGGATGGATTGAGCGTTACGATACAGAAACGAAGAAAAGCAAAGCTATAAAGACACTCTGGTGGGCTCCGTATGTCGAATAGTAAATGTTGTATTGCCTGATAATTCGTGCAAGCTGACAAAACCGCTGCGCGTTTTTACAGCTTACCTCAAACGCTGATATGGCTTAACGCTGTCAATAGACGCGAGCGGTTTCGCACTCCATGGTAACGGGGTGCCTGGTTCGAATCCGACAGCCAGACAGGTCAACGCGGCAGGGCAGAGCGCAACCCTACAGCAACCCCCGGTCGAGCGCCTGTGCGCCGATCTTCCTGTCCGGCACCAGCCGCCCAACGAGCTAAGAACTCATGCCGCCGAGCGTATTGCCCAGTGTGGCCACCGCCGAAGCCGGCTACACGCTCGCCGCGCCGCTCGCGAGAACACCCGCGAAGACCAGTTCGGAACCGCCCGGAAGCAGCGTCGCGGCGAGAAAGCTGCTCAGGAACAGGGCGCCGAGGCCGACCGATTCGTTCAATTGGATAGCGGGGAAATGAGGAAGAACAAACTGAGGAATCTGGCGCGCCCGGCGGGAGTCGAACCCACGACCTTCGGCTTCGGAGACCGACACTCTATCCAGCTGAGCTACGGGCGCAATGAGGCGCTAGTTTACGGGCAAACGGGGTTTTGCGTCCATCGGGATCCTGTTTCGGGCAGCGCGAATGCCCTATAATTCGCCGCTTCCAGCGCGTCAGATCAAGGATTTTTCATGGCCGAAGTCCACATAAAAGAGCACTCATCGCCGATCAAGACGCCGAAGCAACTCATCGTCGTTGTCGTGCTTTCCTTCCTGGTACCGGTGCTCGGGATCGTCATGATTGCAGTGCTCGCCACCGGCGGGCTGAAGATTGATCCAAAGAGTTCGGCGATGAGCGAAGAAGCGGTTGCGCGGCGGCTCAAGCCGGTCGGCGAAGTCGTCATCGAGGAAGCCGGCACCCCCCTGGTCGCCACCGCAACAAAATCCACGGCAACGACGGCCGGCGACCCGGCGCAGATCGCGACGGCTGCGGCAAAGTCGGCAGGCGGCACGGCAGACGGCAAGAAAACCTACGACGCGGCCTGTGCCATGTGCCACGCCGCTGGAGCCGCCGGCGCTCCCAAGACCGGCGACAAGGCGGCGTGGAAGCCACGCATTGCGCAAGGCAAGGATGTGCTGTACGCCAGCGCAATCAAGGGGAAGAATCTGATGCCGCCCAAGGGCGGCGCGGCTTCCCTTCCCGACGCCGACATCAAGGCCGCGGTGGATTACCTGGTCAGCCAGTCGAAGTGATGCCGTGAATGGTGAACGGTGAAGAGTGAATAGTGAAGGGTATCCAGTAAGCGGGCACGACTAGCGTCGGGGAACGCCGGGTTAGAAAACCAGTCCGCAAACAAAAAAGGCGCAGCATTTCCCGCGCCCTGATGTACGTGTGCTGCCCCATTCATCCTTCACCCTTCCCCATTCCCCAATTCCCCTTTCACCGTTCACCGTTCACCAATCACTGCTTCTAAATGGCAACCTACGCGATAGGCGACCTGCAGGGCTGTTACGACCCGCTGCGGCAACTGCTCGAAGAAATCGGTTTCAACGCGGCGCGCGACCGCTTGTGGTTCGTCGGCGATCTGGTGAACCGCGGCCCGCAGTCGCAGGAAGTGCTGCGCTTCGTCAAAGGCCTCGGCAGCCGTGCGGTTACGGTACTCGGCAATCACGATCTGCATCTGCTGATGGTCGCCGAGGGCCGCGCGAAGTTGCGCAAGGGCGACACCCTTGCCGCCATCCTCGAGGCTTCCGATCGTGAAGAACTGCTTGCATGGATGCGGGGGCTGCAGATGATGCACGTTGAAGACGAGTACGCGATGGTTCACGCCGGTTTGCTGCCTTCGTGGAGTGTGCCCAAGGCGCTCGACCTCGGGCACGAAGTCGAGGAAGTGCTGCGCGGGCCCGGGTACCGGAGCCTGATGGCGCACATGTACGGCAATCAGCCGGATCGCTGGGGTGACGCGTTGAACGGATACGATCGTTTGCGCGTGATCATCAACGTGATGACCCGGTTGAGAATATGCACCGCCGACGGTCGCATGGAATTCAGCCACAACGGCCGGCTCGAGGACGTCCCGGAAGGTTACGTTCCGTGGTTTGCGGTGCCAAACCGCAAGAGCGCCAACGCGACCATTATCTGCGGTCACTGGTCAGCGCTCGGTTTGCTGGCCGAGAAAAACCTTCTGGCGCTGGATTCGGGTTGCCTGTGGGGCCGGCGCCTGTCGGCGGTCCGCCTGGAGGATCGGCGGATATTCCAGGTTACGTGTCCGCGGGGAAGCGCTGACTAAACGCCGCAGCGATCGCCGCGTGCGTCTCGCGCGCAACGTCCCGCCGCGACTTGCCTTCGGAATCGATCGCCGGCAGGAAAATCAGCTCCGCCACAATCTTGCGTTCCCGCAGGATCATCGCCATGGATTCGATCAGGCTGGTGTCCCCGACATAGCTGGCGTTGACGTTCACCCGAAGTTCCTCGTCCAGGTATCGCAGCGCCACCGGGAATATCAGTGCGCGCTCATCCACCGCGGGCTGCAACAGAGAGGCGTGGAAGGGTTGCAGGCCGGTGCCGTCTGTCGTCGTGCCCTCGGGAAACACGCCGATGGCGTCCCCGGCGAGGAATGCAGCCTGGATCGCCTGATTGATGCGCGCGGCGTGACGGCTTTTGCCGCGCTGGATGAACAACGTTCCGGTCCTGGCCGAAAGCCAGCCGATCAGCGGCCAGCGGCGCACTTCCGATTTGGCGATGAAGCGCACCTGCCACACCGAGCGCACCAGCGGGATGTCGAGCCAGGAAACGTGATTCGCGACCAGCACCGCTGCACGATCCTTGAGCGCGGGAGGGACGCCGCGCAAACGCGGCTCGACGTTGACGGCGGAGAGAATGCGCGCCGACCAGCGCGCCACGGCCAGCCGGCGCCGCGCGTTACCATAGAAGGGAAACAGCAGGGCCACGGTGGCAATTCCGGCGAAGAGGTGGAACAAAAGAAGCGTTGAACGATAGAAGCGGACCGCAATCGTGGTCTGTTCTCTATCGTGGAGGGTCATGCTTCAGGAAATGGCGGGCGTAGCGCTGGTTGAGGGGGTAAATCGCCAGCAGCATCAGCAAATCGGCAGTATTGAAGTCCGGATCCCACGCAGGCGCCCAGACGCAGGTAGCCCTTGATCAGCGGTCGCGCGGTGACCTCGCGGTCCGTCTCGAGGGCCTCCAGCGGCAGCGGGCAGGATGCCGTTGTTTGCGGTCACCACGGCGACCTGCCGAACGCGTCGCGGAAAAGCGCGACGATTTCGTCACGCGAGAACTGGTGGTTCTGCGCGCCGCGCTCGGCGATCTTGATTGAGCCGAGCAGCGAGGCCAGCCTGCCGGATGTCGGCCAGTCCAGATCGTTGGCGATGCCGTACAGCAATCCCGCGCGGTACGCATCGCCGCAGCCGGTCGGATCCACCACCCGCGCCGGCTTGACGCTGGGAATCGTTTCGGTCCTGCCGCCGGAATACACCAGCGAACCCTGCGCACCCTGCGTGACCACGAAAGCCTTCACCAGTTTTGCCAGCTCTTCAATGGTCCTGCCGGTGCGTTCCTGCAGCAGCTTCGCCTCGTAATCATTGGTCGCCACGTAGTCGGCCTGCCTGATGAAATTCAACAGCTCCTCGCCGTTGAACATCGGCAAACCCTGGCCGGGATCGAATATGAACGGGACGCCGGC
>JBOIFZ010000167.1:0-1564 GCA_050741735.1 Burkholderiales bacterium | reverse complement strand
GCATCGCCGCAGCCGGTCGGATCCACCACCCGCGCCGGCTTGACGCTGGGAATCGTTTCGGTCCTGCCGCCGGAATACACCAGCGAACCCTGGGCACCCTGCGTGACCACGAAAGCCTTCACCATTTTTGCCAGCTCTTCAATGCTCCTGCCGGTGCGTTCCTGGAGCAGCTTCGCCTCATAACCATTGGTCGCCACGTAGTCGGCCTGCCTGATGAAATTCAACAGCTCCTCGCCGTTGAACATCGGCAAACCCTGGCCGGGATCGAATATGAACGGGACGCCGGCCTGGTGCAATTCGCTGGCATGCTGCAACATGCCCTCGCGCCCGTCCGGCGCCACGATGCCCAGCCCCACGTCGCGTGCATCGGCAACATGGTTCAGATGCGAGGAATTCATCGCCCCCGGATGGAACGCGGTGATCTGGTTGTCGTCCAGATCGGTGGTGATGAAAGCCTGGGCGGTGAACGTGCCCGCTACCTGGCGCACGTGCGCCTGCGACAGCCGCAGCTTGTCCAGGCGGTAAGCGTAAGGCTGATAGTCCTCGCCGACGGTCGCCATGATCAACGGATCGCCGCCCAGTATTTTCAGCGTGTAGGCGATATTACCGGCGCATCCGCCGAATTCGCGGCGCATGTCCGGCACCAGGAAGGCGACGTTGAGGATGTGGATCTGGTCGGGAAGAATGTGGTTCTTGAAGTAGTCGCCGAAAACCATGATGGTGTCGTAGGCGATCGATCCGCAAATCAGTGTGCGCATGCTCTGCCGGGCCCGGTGATTTCAGCGATTCAGCACAAAGGGCGTGAATCCGAGTTCCTGCCGGATGCGTTCGGCGGCGCGCTCGGCCTCTCCGCGACTGGGGTAAGGCCCCGCACGCACCTTGTACAGGCTGTCGCCACGGTACAGTTGCATCGAACCGGCAAGCCAGCCCAGGTCCATGCGCATCTTGCGCAGGAATGCGTCGGCATTTTCCTCCGCCGAGAAGGCGCCGAGCTGCACGAAGATACCGCCGGCGTCGCTGCTTACCGGCACCGTAACCGGGGTGGGTGCGGCCGGCGCTTCGCCGCTTCCGGGAATGATGGTTTCCACTGCAACCATGGCGCTGCCCTGACCGATGATGCCGATACGGTGCGCGGCGGCATAGGAAAGATCGATCAACCGGTCCTCATGGAACGGGCCGCGATCGTTCACGCGCACGACCACGGATTTGCCGTTGGCGACATTGGTGACCCGGGCGTAACTCGGCAGCGGCAGCAGCGTGTGCGCCGCACTGAGCGCGTACATGTCGTAAACCTCGCCCGAGGAAGTCTTCTGGCCGTGGTAGCGCTTGCCGTACCAGGTTGCCACGCCGCGCTGCTGGTACGGAGTCAGCTGCGTGTGAGGCGTGTAGGTGCGGCCGAGCACCGTGTACGGGCGGCTGGTGTACTTGTTGATCGGCTCGATCTTCGGAGTCGGTTCGGGAATCGAATCCAGATCCGCCGGCGGGTTGGCGCCCGGCCCGTCGTCGAGATAATAACCGCCGGGCTTCGACCCGGGGCGGCCGGGAGCGCTGGCGCAGCCCGCGA
>JBOIFZ010000166.1:0-15654 GCA_050741735.1 Burkholderiales bacterium | reverse complement strand
ACAGGTCGAGCACTGTCTGATATTGTGCGCTGCGCTGCGGGTCACGGTCGAACCCGCGGCCCGTTCCCGCGTTGACGTTGTTGGTGACGCAGGCGTTGGTGTAATGCTGTTTGCAGGTCCGGAGCGCACGCACCATCTCCGGCCGCACTTCGCCATAGAGGAGGTCGATTACATCCAATCCGTGTACTTCGTGTCCCGCAGCGCGGGTTTCCGCTGCGTACGCCCGGTCGAACTCTTCGGGGGTGAGTTCGGAACGCTCGAAGCGGGCCCAGGGGTTACCGTCGGGATTGAGGGTACTGATATCGCGCAGGAAGTTCGCCGGCAGCCCGCGAGCCTGCTAGAAACGACGGAAGGCGACAAAAGGACTTTCTGTTATCACGCCGCCGAAGTCCCAGAGCACGGCGCGCACCGCCGGGTTCGGCATCGGTGCCCTACTTCTTGTTCTTCTTGTAGTTGTCCACCGCGCGCTTGAGTTCCTTGTACTCCTCGCATGGGATAGGCGTGCAGAGCTTCTGCAATTCGACGAGATGCTGCTCGGCCTTGGGCAGGTTGTCGGTCAACAGGTAGGCCTCGCCGATGTACTCGTGGGCGTGCTTGTGCTTGGGATTTAGTTTGAGCGCTTCGTTGTAGTGGTTGAACGACGCATCGAACTTGCCGGTCTTGCGATAGGCGTAGCCGAGGAAGTTGTGCGCATCCGCATTGTTGGGGTCGGATTGAACGGCTTTCGAGAGCAGATCGACCGCCTTGTTCCAGTCCTGTGATTCCACGGCTTTTTTGCCCTCCTGGAAATTCGGATCGTCGCTCGCGGCAGCGTCATCGTCGCCCAGGTTGGCTGCCGCCAGCGGAACGAACGCGACCAGGAACGCCGCCAGCAGCGCAGCGATCTGCGATTTCAAACAGTTTTTCATTCTTTCCTCCTTCCGGCCCGGCAACGGGGCCGCCTGCGGCTTCATTTATAGCGCATCGGCAGCCGTTTGGGGGCCGTCGGTGCGTGTCTATTCGACTGTTATGTCCTTACCTGGTTCCTCGACTTTTTGGTTCCGGCCGGCTACTCCACGGTCACCGATTTCGCCAGATTCCTCGGTTTGTCCACGTCGGTGCCCTTGGCGAGTGCCGCGTGATAGGCAAGCAGCTGCAGCGGCACGGTGTGCAGGATCGGGCTTAGATATCCGGCGTGCTCGGTCATGCGGATGACGTGGATGCCGTCGCCGGCCTGGATGTGGCTGTCGGCGTCGGCGAACACGTACAGCTCGCCGCCCCGGGCGCGCACTTCCTGCAGGTTGGATTTGAGCTTTTCCAGCAGCGCATCATTGGGCGCGATCGCGATCACCGGCATGTCCTTGTCCACCAGCGCCAACGGGCCGTGCTTGAGTTCTCCGGCGGGATAGGCCTCGGCATGGATGTAGGAAATCTCCTTGAGTTTGAGCGCGCCTTCCATCGCGATCGGGTAGTGCATGCCGCGACCGAGGAAAAGCGCATGCTGTTTGCCGGAAAAGCGCTTGGCCCACTTCGTCACTTCCGGTTCGAGGGTCAGAACCTGCTGCAACGCCGACGGCAAGTGGCGCAGCGCATGCAGATGCTGCTTCTCCTGCTCCGCCGACAGCCGCCCGCGCAGTTTGGCAAGCACCAGCGTCAACAGGAACAGCGCCGCCAGCTGGGTGGTGAATGCCTTGGTCGAAGCCACTCCGATCTCGGGGCCGGCGCGGGTGAGAAATTTGAGACTGACGAGGCGAATCAGCGTGCTTTCCGCAACGTTGCAGATCGCCAGGCTCAGGTTCTGGCCAAGGGATTTTGCGTACTGCAGCGCGGCGATGGTATCGGCCGTCTCCCCCGACTGCGAGACGGTGATGATCAACGCATCCGGGTTGGGGACGCTTTCGCGGTAGCGGTACTCGCTGGCGATTTCCACCGAGCAGGGTATGCCCGCGATCGCCTCGATCCAGTAACGCGCCACCAGTCCCGCATGGTAGCTGGTGCCGCAGGCGAGCACCGTGACCGCGTTGACGCGCTTCATCATGGTCTCGGCCTCCACCCCGAACAGCTGCGGCGCGATCGACTGCGCGCCGGTCACCATTTCGAGGGTGTTGGCCACCGCACCCGGCTGCTCGAAAATCTCCTTCTGCATGTAATGGCGGTACGGCCCCAGCTCGACCGCGTCGGCAGAGAGCTTGCTCTCGTGGATGGCGCGCTCGGCTTCACGGCCATTGGCGTCGAAAACGCGATGGCCGTCGACTCCGAGCTCCGCAACGTCGCCTTCTTCCAGATAGACGATTCTCTTGGTGACCTGCAACAACGCCGAGGCGTCCGACGCCGTGAAATTCTCGCCTTTGCCCAATCCCAGCAGCAGCGGCGCGCCCTTGCGTGCCGCCACCAGCGTGCCCGGATGCTTCTCGGACAGCACCGCAATTGCGTAGGCGCCCTCGAGTTCGGCGGCAGACTTGCGCACTGCCGCGAACAGACCACCTCCGCTCCTGAGATTAAGGTGGATCAGATGCGCAACGACTTCGGTGTCGGTGTCGGAGACGAACTTGTAGCCGGCCGCGCAGAGCCGCTCGCGGATCTGTTCGTGGTTCTCGATGATGCCGTTGTGCACCACTGCCAGTCCGTCCTCGCTGACGTGAGGATGCGCATTGCGTTCGGTCGGTGCGCCATGCGTGGCCCAGCGTGTGTGGGCGATGCCCAGACTGCCCTGCACCTTGGCCTGTTCCGCCATTTCGGCAAGCGCCGCAACCCGGCCGACGCTGCGCAGCCGGTGCATGCCGCCGTTGACGACCGCGAGTCCCGCCGAGTCGTAACCGCGGTACTCGAGCTTGCGCAGGCCTTCGAGCAGGATGGGAACGACGTTGCGCCGCGCTACGGCTCCTACGATTCCGCACATGTCAGGTCGGTAATGGGTAACGAGTAATGAGTGATGGGTAGAAACGCCTCGCTGGAGGGCCGCCGCTCTCGCAGGAAAATGCCTGCAGCGCATTACCATTACTCATCACTCTTTACTGTCTTTTTGGGTCTCTTCCAGCCGGGCACCGAAACCTGCTTCGAGCGGGACAGCGTCATTTCACCTGGCGGGGTGTTCCTGGTGATGGTGCTGCCGGCACCGATGGTGGTGCCGCGGCCGACGGTGACAGGTGCAACCAATTGCGTGTCGGAGCCGACGAACACATCGTCCTCGATCACGGTGCGGTGTTTGTTGGCGCCGTCGTAGTTGCAGGTGATGGTGCCGGCACCGATATTGACGTTGCGTCCGATGGTGGAATCGCCCAGATAGGTAAGGTGATTGGCCTTGGACTTGTGGCCAAGTTCAGTTGCCTTGATCTCGACGAAATTGCCGACGTGGACCTCGTCGGCCAATTGCGTATCCGGGCGCAGCCGGGCATAGGGGCCGATTCTGCAATGCTTGCCGACCACGACGCCGTCGAGGTGCGAGTAGGGGGCGATCACGGTGCCGGCGCCGATCTCGACGTCTTTCAGGACGCAGCCGGCGCCGACTTTCGCATCATCGGCCAGGGACACTTTGCCCTCGAAAATGCAGTTCACGTCGATGGAAACGTCGTGGCCGCACAACAACTCGCCGCGCAGGTCGAAACGCCACGGGTCGGCCAGCGTTACCCCTTTGCGCATCAGTTCGCGCGCGCATTCAAGCTGATAGGCCCGCTCCAGGTAGGCGAGCTGGTCGTTGCTGTTGACGCCGAGAATTTCCCAGGTCTCGGCCGGATGCACCGCGGTTACCGGGGTCTTCGAGGCAACGGCCAGCGACACGATGTCGGTAAGGTAGTACTCCTTCTGCGCATTGCGGTTGGTGAGCCTGGCCAGCCATTCACCGAGCCTGGCCGTCGGCGCACACAGCATGCCGGTACTGATCTCGCGGATCTTCTTTTCTTTCGCGCTCGCGTCTTTTTCCTCGACGATGCGCGCAATCGCGCCGTCTTTTTCGCGCACGATGCGGCCGTAACCGGTCGGATCGTCGAGCAGCGCGGTGAGCAGCGACAGGCCCGCGGGATTTGATGCCAGTCGCGCCAGCGTATCGTGTCGTGTGAGCGGCACGTCGCCGTAAAGAATCAGCGTGGTACCGCCGGGCAATAAATGCGGCAGCGCCTGTCGTACCGCATGACCGGTACCGAGTTGCGGTTCCTGCAGGACGAATTTCAACGCGGGATCGGCAAAGCCGGCAGGCACGGCATCGCCGCCGTGGCCGTAGATGACGATGGTGCGGCCGGCGTGCAGCGCCTGGGCGCGGTCCAGCACGTGAGCAAGCAGCGGCCTGCCGCCGAGCGCGTGAAGGACCTTCGTCAAACGGGAATACATGCGTGTGCCCTTGCCGGCAGCGAGGACCACGACGTTAAGGGGAGCGTTTTTCACAGGAGGCACGGAAAACGCAGGGGATTATCGCACAACGCCCCGGGAAGACGATGCTGATCAGAGCTTCCCTAGGGCAGGTCCGGTTCGGAGTACACCATCCCCGCGCGCGTTTCCTGGTCCGGAACGAATCGAAGCCGGAATGACTTGAAGTTCAGCGGCAGCAGCGAAAAACGTCCGAGGGCCGTCATTACGTTCCGTTCATCGATACGGAAAAAGGCGGCTGCGGAGGAGAATCCCGTGCTCAGAGGAGACTGTCCAGAATTGCCCCGGTACCTTCGACCAGGAAATCCATGTTCTCTTCGTCGATCAGGTACGGCGGCATGAAGTACACGGTATTGCCGAGCGGCCGCAACAACAATCCGCGCGCCAGCGCGGCCTGATAGAACTTGCGCGCGAATGCGGGGTCATCGCTCGCCGCATCGAATGCCCAGATCATCCCAGTGTTGCGGAAGTGCCTGACACCCGGATGCTGCGCAAGCTTGCCGCAGCGGCGCGAAAGCTGCGCCGATTTCTCGCGGTTGCCTGCGAGCACTCGATCCTCCTCGAAAATGTCCAACACCGCCAGCGCGGCACGGCAGGCCAGCGCATTGCCGGTATAGGAATGCGAGTGCAGGAAGCCGCGCGCGAGATCGTCGTGGTAGAAGGCGCGGTAGACATCCTCGGTCGTCAGCACCACCGACAGCGGCAGGTAGCCGCCGGTAATGCCCTTGGACAGGCAGAGGAAATCCGGCCTGATGCCCGCCTGTTCGCAGGCCAGGAAAGTGCCGGTGCGGCCGAAACCCACCGCGATTTCGTCGGCGATCAGGTGCACCCGATAGCGGTCGCAGAGCGCCCGGGCTTCGCTGAGGTAACGCGGGTGGTACATCACCATGCCGCTCGCGCCCTGCACCAGCGGCTCCACGATCAGCGCCGCGGTCTGCTCGTGGTGTTCGGCGAAGTACGCCTCCAGCGCACGAGCCGCCCGCAGTGCCACGTCTTCATGGGTTTCGCCGGATTGGGCCAGGCGCCAGTCCGGCGTCGGCACTAGCGCGCTGTTTCGCAGCAGCGGCGCGTAAATGTCGCGGAACAGCGGCACGTCGGTCACCGATAGCGCACCCAGCGTCTCGCCGTGATAACCCCCTTGCAGACTGACGAACTGCGTTTTCTGCGGCTGCCCGCCGTTGCGCCACGCATGAAAGCTCATTTTCAGCGCGATCTCGGTCGCCGAGGCGCCGTCGCTGCCGTAGAAACAGTGTGACAAACCGGTCAGCGACGACAGCCGTTCGGAAAGCTGCACCACCGGCTCATGGGTGAAACCCGCAAGCATCACGTGCTCGAGTTTGCCGAGCTGGTCGGTGAGCGCGGCGTTGATCCTCGGATTGGCGTGGCCGAACAGGTTGACCCACCAGGAACTGATCGCATCCAGGTAGCGCTTACCTTCGAAGTCGACCAGCCACATGCCTTCGCCGCGGGCGATCGGCAACAACGGCAGGTGCTCGTGGTGCTTCATCTGCGTGCACGGGTGCCAAACCGCGAGCAGGCTGCGGGACAGCAGTTGGTCGTTGCTAGTCAATTTGGAATGTGCGGACGTGGGCAATGCAATTGCAAGCGCGGGATGGCATCAGACGAAGTAAGACATCTTTTCCCGGTTCGATCAAGTTGGCACCGTGATGTGCGGGTCCTTGCCGGTGCGGGATGAAGACTACAACCTCTCGGCGCGACCCGCGCCGGTACTAGCACTCTTGGCCCGTGGCTGCTCGAATTGCTGGCGCGTTTGATGCTTGACCCAAGGAATAATGCTTCGCATTATTCGCTTGCGAAAGGAGGGCATCAATGAATCTGCTGGAATCCATCTCCGATCGGATGGCCGCGGCCAACCGGCCTCTGTTTGCGATCACGGTGGCAGCGGTACCGTGTCCCGACACACCGGTGATTCTGACCCTGCATTGGCACGGCTTCATCGAGGAGAAGATCATCGAAGTGGAAGAAGCCAAAACCGTGTCATACACCCCAATCCCGAGTTCGGCGCTGCAGTTGAATCATCGTTGGGACGATCTGGCCACGCTCGATCGCGCGGCGATGGAGGCCGGCTGGGAGCTGGGTGCGTGGGACGTGGCGCGTGCCGAGCGCGTCGGTTGCATACGTCCCGGGGCCGAATCGCGCGAGGCGCTCGAGTGCCTACAGGCCTTCGGTGTCTCCCCATACGGCGTCAACGGGCAACAAGTCGTGGTGTCCGACGCGCCGGATGCGCAAGACCTGCTGAATCTCGCTGCACGGCGCGGCTACCTGATGTGGATGTTCCGGCCCGTGCATGGTGGCATCTGGGCTGACGTGGCCGATGATGCGACCCTGCGGCCGGACGGCACCCGCACCCCGCCGTGCCCGATCGAACCTGTTCCTCCCGCCGGCGCCGGGTCACGCAAGACCGTTTACCGTTTTGGAATCTCCGGCAACCCCTTCTCCGTGAACTGACCCGCCTGCCTGCAGCCCCAGGCCGCAAGCCGGGTTGACCCCGCCCGCATTCGCGAAGCCGCCGACTGTGAGCATTTGCTCACGGCATGCGGGCCGTATCTAGTCGCGATAAATCAACCTCGGCCTTGAATTCCTGTCAGCGTGCGCCTATTATTGGCACTCGCGAGCATTGAGTGCTAACAAGGCTTTCGCCTCGTTATTCGTTCCTAAACAAGAGGAGAGTTGAGATGAAAATCCGTCCATTGCACGACCGAGTAATCGTCAAGCGCCTGGAAGAGGAGCGCAAGACGGCTTCCGGCATCGTGATCCCCGACACTGCCGCCGAGAAGCCCGACCAGGGTGAGGTCATTGCGGTGGGCAAGGGCAAGATTCTTGAAGACGGCAAGGTCCGACCGCTGGATGTGAAGAAAGGCGACAAGATCCTGTTCGGCAAGTACTCCGGGCAGACCGTCAAGGTTCACGGCGAAGAACTGCTGGTAATGAAAGAAGAAGACATCATGGGCGTGGTCGAAGCCGCCTGAGTCAATTCGAAAAGTTCCACTACATCTAAATCAGGAGCAAATTCTTATGGCAGCTAAAGACGTTAAATTCCATGACTCGGCCCGCGCACGCATTATGGCCGGCGTCAACATTCTGGCTGATGCGGTCAAGGTGACTTTGGGCCCGAAGGGCCGCAATGTGGTGCTGGAGCGCTCGTTCGGCGCGCCGACCATCACCAAGGACGGCGTATCGGTAGCGAAGGAAATCGAGCTCAAGGACCGATTCGAGAACATGGGCGCGCAAATGTTGAAGGAAGTCGCAAGCAAGACTTCCGACATCGCCGGGGACGGCACCACCACTGCGACCGTGCTGGCGCAATCGATCGTGCAGGAAGGCATGAAGTTCGTGGCAGCCGGCATGAACCCGATGGACCTCAAGCGCGGCATCGACAAGGCCGTGATCGCAGTTGTCGACGAGCTGAAGAAGCTCTCCAAGCCGTGCACCACCGGCAAGGAAATCGCGCAAGTGGGCGCGATTTCGGCCAACGCGGACGAGGCCATCGGCAAGATCATCTCCGACGCCATGGACAAGGTCGGCAAGGAAGGCGTGATCACTGTCGAGGACGGCAAGAGCCTGGAGAGCGAGCTCGAAGTCGTCGAGGGAATGCAGTTTGACCGTGGCTACCTGTCGCCGTACTTCATCAACAATCCGGAGAAGCAGATCTCGGTACTGGAAGACCCATACGTCCTGCTGCATGACAAGAAGGTCTCGAACATCCGCGATCTGCTGCCGATGCTCGAGCAGGTGGCGAAAGCCGGCAAGCCGCTGCTGATCATCTCCGAGGACGTCGACGGCGAAGCGTTGGCGACCCTGGTGGTCAACAACCTTCGCGGCATCCTCAAGACTTGCGCGGTGAAAGCGCCGGGCTTCGGCGATCGCCGCAAGGCCATGCTGGAAGACATCGCGACCCTGACCGGCGGCACCGTGATCGCCGAGGAAGTCGGTCTCACGCTGGAAAAGGCGACCCTCAAGGACCTCGGCCAGGCCAAGCGCATCGAGATCGGCAAGGAAGAAACCACCATCATCGACGGCAATGGCGATGCCAAAGCGATCGAAGGCCGCGTCAAGTCGATCCGCAAACAGATCGACGAGGCGACCAGCGATTACGACAAGGAAAAGCTGCAGGAGCGCGTGGCGAAACTTGCCGGCGGCGTGGCATTGATCAAAGTCGGCGCTGCGACCGAAGTCGAGATGAAAGAGAAGAAGGCCCGCGTTGAGGATGCGCTGCATGCAACCCGCGCTGCGGTCGAGGAAGGCATTGTCGCAGGCGGCGGCGTGGCGCTGATTCGTGCGCGTTCCAGCCTTAGCAAGCTCAAAGGCGACAACCACGATCAGGAAGCCGGTATCAAGATTGTGTTACGCGCGCTCGAAGAGCCGTTGCGCTGGATCGTCGCCAATGCCGGCGATGAGCCGTCCGTGGTGCTCAATAAAGTGGTCGAGGGCAAGGGTAACTTCGGCTATAACGCTCAGACCGCACAGTACGGAGATCTGATGGAGATGGGCGTGGTCGACCCGACCAAGGTCGCGCGGTGCGCGCTGCAGAATGCGGCCTCCGTGGCCGGACTGATCCTGACCACCGATGCGATGGTTGCCGAGGCGCCGAAGGAAGAACATTCCCACGGCGGCGGCGGCATGGGCGGCATGGGTGGCATGGGCGGCATGGACATGTAATTCCGGCCTGCGTCCCATTTGAAGAAGCCCCGCGCGAGCGGGGCTTTTTTTTGACTTGTCGTCATGCATTGCAGCACGACGGCAAAACCCGTAGCGTAGATCAAATGGACCGTCCATCCGGAAAAGAACCCTCGCTTGTCAGAGCAACGGCCAGTGATCTGCGCCGACATGCGCCGTTCGACCGGATGGACAACGATCACCTCGTATTTCTTGCAAGCCGGCTGAGTCTCGCGTATTACCCGGCACAGTCGCTCATCCTGGATCCCTCGCACGGCATTCCCCGCCAGTTTTTCATCATCAAGCAAGGTGGCGTGGTCGGCGGCGGCAATTCCGAGCCGGCAAGCGGCGACTCACATTGGCGGCTTGCCGCGGGAGAATGCTTCCCGCTTGGTGCGCTGATTGGGGACCGTAGCGTTATCAGCTACTACCGCGCGGTTGAGGACACGTTCTGTTACCAGCTTCCGGCAGAGGACTTCCATCGGCTGCTGCAATCGAGCGCGGTATTTCACGATTTCTGCACGCGCCGGATGGCGGCATTGCTCGAGCGTTCGCGCGAGAGCATGCAGAGCGAATATTTGCTGGGCGCAAGCCGGCAACCGCTCGACTCACCGCTTGCCGACCTGATTCGCCGGCCTCCGGTCGTCTGTTACGGGGCAATGTTGGTGCGCGACGCTGCGCGCGCGATGCGGGATGCGCGGGTAGGCTCGATTCTCATTGTCTCCGCGGCCGGCGATCTCGAGGGAATCTTCACCTTGCGTGATTTGCGGGATCGGGTCGTGGCGGAGGGAAACGATGCGCAGCTACCGGTGGCAGACTGCATGAGCCCTCGGCCGATTTGCCTGCCGTCGTCGGCGCTGGCATTCGAAGCGGCACTTGCGATGGCTCGCCACGGCTTTCATCACGTGGTGGTCAAGGACGACGACGCGATCCTGGGGGTCGTTTCCGAGAGCGACCTGTTCGCCCTGCAGAGGGTCGGCGTGACGCGAATCCATGCTGGAATTCGGTCGGCCGAAACCGTTTCCCGGTTGCAGCAACTTGCGGCGGACATCGGTTCGCTGACACACAGCCTTTTGGCGCAGGGTGTGGATGCGGAACACATGATGCATCTGATCTCGGCGCTCAACGACCGGCTGACGACGCGCGTCGTCGAATTGGAGTGCGACGCGGCCGGCGTGCCTTCCGACAGCTTCGCCTGGATTGCGCTCGGTTCCCAGGGACGCCATGAACAGACGCTTGCCACAGATCAGGATAACGGCATCCTGTTTGCTGATGAATCGGGCGAGCCGGCGCGCAACCGTGAGAGACTGCTGCCGCTGGCTGCGCGCATCAACGCGCAACTTGCCGAGTGCGGTTTCCCGCTTTGCAGGGGTGAGATCATGGCGCTCAACCCGCGCTGGTGCCTCAGCATGGGCGAGTGGAAGGAAACCTTCTCAACCTGGATCGATCGCGGCGACCCACAGTCGCTGCTCAACGCGGCGATCTTCTTCGATTTTCGCGCGGTGTGCGGCGATGCGACTCCCGTCAGCCGTCTTCGCGACTGGCTTTCCGCGGCTGCGCGCAGCAACCTACGCTTTCTGCATCAAATGGCGGAGAATGCGCTCGGCAACGCGCCGCCGCTTGGCGTACTTCACGACTTCGATGTCGCGCTACATGGTTCAGTCGCGGCCAGCATCGATCTCAAGCTTAACGGCGCGATGCCGTTCGTCGACGCGGCTCGCATACTCAGTCTTGCCTCAGGGGATACACATACCGGAACGGTAGATCGCCTGCGCGGCGCCGCGCGGGCGCTCGGCATCGGAGGCGCGGAAGCCGAAGCCTGGATCGAGGCGTACCTGTTCATCCAGGCCCTGCGGCTTCGCCGTCATCACGCCCAGATCGAACGGGGCCAAACGCCTGACAACTTCCTCGACCCGAATACCCTCAACGACCTGGATCGGCGGATACTCAAGGAAGCGCTGCACCAGGCGCGCAAGTTGCAGACCCGCATAAGGCTCGATTACCAGCTATGAGGCTCTGGCCATGGATTCGAGAACACAAGCCGCTTTCCGAGGCGAGCAGTCACGTACTGGAAACCTGGCGCGCCGCTCCCATCCCCGAACTGCGACGTCCGTTGCGCGACGTGAGCTGGATCGTGGTCGACACCGAGAGCAGTGGGCCGGACGCCAGGCACGACCGCCTTCTATCCATCGGGGCTTGCACGGTTTCCGGCGGACACGTGGTCATCGGCAGCGGGTTCGAGGCTCTGCTGCGCCAGGAGCAAGCCAGCGCCGCGGATAACATACTGGTTCATCGCATCGGCGGCACAGCGCAACTTGACGGCGAGGATCCGGAGTGGGCGCTCGCAGAATTCCTGGATTACGCGCGACGCCATCCTCTGGTGGCATTGCACGCACGGTTTGACGCCACCTTGCTCGCGCGCGCATTGCGCGACCGGCTGGGCCTGCGCTTCAAGGCATTGTGGGTGGACGCGGCGCATGTTGCCACGGCGCTATTTCCGCAATCGCATGGCGAGAACTGGGGACTCGATCAATGGTTGGCGTATTTCGGTATCGAGAACTATGCGCGCCATGACGCGCTGGCCGACGCCTTCAGCACGGCACAGCTTCTTCTGGTTTTGCTCGAACGGGCGGCTTCGCAGGGAATCGGGGACGCTCGGGCGTTCATTGGCATAGGGCACGCCCAGCACGAATTGACGCGCTGGCTGTCCCGTTGAGTCCGGGCGGCTTGCAAAGGCGCTTGCGGCCGTTATACTCTGGCCGCAGCCGGCGCAGTGGGTGCCAGCGGTATGTCCGCGCTTGGGTCCGGCTGCCCGCAAACAAACGCAGCGCAACAATTAAGCGTCGTGGGGAGGGGAAAAACATGGAATTGTCGGAAAAGCATCGCGAGTACTGGCACAGGAATCTGTTGATCACGGCCATTCTGCTGTTCATCTGGTTCGTCGTGACCTATGTCGAAGGCTGGTATGCACGCGAGTTGAATGCGTTCACCATCTTCGGCTTCCCATTCGGCTTCTACATGTCAGCACAGGGATCACTGATCGTTTATGTCGTTCTGATCTGGATCTATGCACGCTACATGAACAAGCTTGACATCGAGTACGGCGTGCACGAAGGAGAAGACGAATGAGCCAGCCAGTCATGGGCCATAAGGCGTTCAACGTCCAGCTCAAAAAATACTACAGCTTCTACACCGGCGGCTTCATCGCCTTCCTGCTCGCGCTCGCGGCCGCCGAGCAGGTGGGACTGTCGCGGCAATGGATCGGTTACTGGTTCCTGTTCGCGACGATCGCTCTTTACGCAGGCATCGGCATCATGAGCCGAACTGTGGATCCCGCGGAATATTACGTGGCCGGCCGGCGCGTGCCGGCATTCTTCAACGGCATGGCGACCGGCGCCGACTGGATGAGCGCGGCGTCGTTCATCGGCATGGCCGGCACGCTGTATCTGTCCGGCTTCGATGGCCTGGCGTTCGTGATGGGGTGGACGGGCGGTTACGTGCTGGTGGCACTGTTTCTGGCGCCCTATCTGCGCAAATTCGGCCAGTTCACGATCCCCGATTTTCTCGGCGAACGCTACGGCGGCAATTTCATCCGTTCCATCGGCATTTTCGCTGCGGTCCTGTGCTCGTTCACCTACGTAGTGGCACAGATCTACGGCGTCGGCCTGATCACCAGCCGCTTCACCGGGCTTGAATTCGGCATCGGGGTGTTCGTCGGCCTCGGCGGGATTCTGGTGTGCTCGTTCCTCGGCGGAATGCGCGCGGTGACCTGGACCCAGGTCGCGCAGTACATCATTCTGATCATCGCCTACATGACACCCGTGGTGTGGCTGTCGGTCAATATCACCGGCGTTCCGGTGCCGCAGCTGGTCTATGGCCAGGTTCTGCAGAAAGTGACCGAGCGTGAGAAGCAGTTGACCAGCGATCCGAAAGAGATCGAGGTCCGCGGCCTGTTCAAACAGCGGGCGGAAGCGTTTGACGCGAAAATCAACGATTTGCCGGCATCCTACGAAACGGAAAAGGCGGCTCTCGGCAAGAAACTCGAAGACCTTATCGTCAGCGGGGCGCCGGAGGAACAGGTGAAGACGGCGCGGGGCGCGTTGGACGCCTTCCCGAAAACCCCCGGAGCGGCGAAGGTGGCGTGGGCCGCGGCCAAGACTGCGGCGATGGCCAAATCTGCACCGCCGCGCCCGCATGCCCAGCCGTTCCCCGGCAAGGATGAAGCGGCGCAGAATATCGCGCGCAATAACTTCCTCGGCATCGTCTTCTGCATGATGTTCGGCACCGCCGCGCTGCCGCACATCCTGATGCGTTACTACACCACGCCCAGCGTGCGGCAGGCGCGGCAATCGGTGTTCTGGTCGCTGTTCTTCATCTTCCTGCTCTACTTCACCGCGCCGTCGCTCGCCGTGCTGGCGAAATACGACGTCTACCACTTCCTGGTCGGCAGCACCTTCGCCGATCTGCCGGCGTGGGCGGCGAACTGGGCGAAAGTCGATCCATTGCTGTTGTCGATCACCGACCTCAACAAGGACGGCATCGTGCAGTTGGCGGAAATCGTACTCGGCACCGATATCATCGTGCTCGCAACGCCTGAAATCGCCGGCCTTCCATATGTGGTATCCGGGTTGGTCGCTGCGGGCGGTCTCGCAGCCGCGCTCTCCACCGCTGACGGCCTGCTGTTGACGATTGCGAATGCGCTGTCGCACGATCTCTACTACAAGATGATCGATCCGCATGCGCCGACCGGGCGCCGTGTCACGGTGTCGAAAGCACTGCTGGTGATTGTCGCACTCATTGCAGCGTATGTGACTTCGCTCAAGCCCGGAGACATCCTGTTCCTGGTCGGTGCGGCATTCTCGCTGGCGGCTTCGGCGTTCTTCCCGGCGCTGGTGCTCGGTGTGTTCTGGAGGCGCGCCAACAAGTGGGGTGCGATCATCGGCATGGCTGCGGGACTGGGCGTGTGCATGTATTACATGTATACGACCTACCCGTTCTTCGGTGGCGTGGCGGCGAATCAGTGGTTCCATATGAACCCGATTTCCGCCGGCGTGTTTGGCGTGCCGATCGGCATCGTCACCATCGTCGTGGTGAGCATGCTGACCCCTGAGCCGTCGAAAAACGTGCAGGAACTGGTCGACCACGTACGTTACCCGCATCTGCGCGGTGACATCGACACCCAGGCGGCCTGAGCACGGCGGCGGCCTTGAAGCCTCGATAGCGAGCGCTTCATCGGGAAAAAGAGGCCTGCCTGCGCGGGCCTTTTTTTGCCGGCGGTCGACGTTCGGCTAATATGCGTGGCGATGAAAATCAAGCCGTGGTGGCACGTCCAGCGTTCGCGCCTGTTCGCGATCTTCAAACAGCGCGAACAGGCTGCGGATGAACTGCGCGAAGCACTCAGACTGGACCCGTCGTACGTTCGGGCCGCCTGCGCGTTGGGATTCCTGTATGGATCGCTGGGCCGCTATTCCCTGGCCGTCGAACACTTCCAGGCGGCGCTGAAAATCGACCCGGATAACGCGATTGCCCTGTTCGATCTCGGGTACCTCCATCACCAGAAAGGGCACCACGAGCTGGCGATCGCCGCGTTCAAGGATGCGGTGCGGCTCAAGCCGAACATCGATCGCGCCTGGTACGGGATGGGCCTCGCGCTGGCGGCGCTCGGGCGGCATGAGGAAGCGGCGCAAGCGCTGGAGCAGGCGGCACGATTGCAGCCGATGAACGGTTACGCTTGGTACGAGCTGGGCATGGCTTATCACACGCTCAATAGCCGCGACAAACTCGACGAAGTGATCGCGCATCTGAACAGGTTTGATCCGAAGATGACGCAGCATTTGGTGCGGGCGACCGCCAGGACTTCCGATCAATCGGGGCCGGACGCAACCCATGCCGCCCCCGGCGTGGACGAAAGGCGAGGCTGAGCGTGCCGATCGAACTGGTCTTGGTGAGCGTCCTGCGCGCGCTGATTGAAGTAGCCGGAGTCTTCCTCCTCGGCCAGGGCGTGCTCTACCTGTTGGCCGGCAGTAGGCGGGAACACAACGCCGTGTACCGCATGTTCCAGTTCCTGACGCGCCCCGTGATCCGGGCGACCCGGGCGATAACGCCGAGGGTAGTCGTGGATCGGCACATCCCGTTGCTGACGTTTTTCCTGCTGTTCTGGCTCTGGATCGTGCTGCAGATCGTGAAGCTTCGCCTCTGTGCCGCTCACCAACTGGTCTGCGTCTGAGCAAGCGGAAACCGACTCGATCCTGGCAAGCGTATAGGAACCGTCGTGTCGAACTACCCGTGGCACTGCTTGCGTTGGCTTTTTTGGTTTTTGCAGTGCCAGATTGTCCAAGCGCGCGGGTTTTCGGGTAGAATGCCGCGCTTTCCGAGCGGCGGTTCTCGCCGTGAGGAGCGGGGCCAAGTAGCTCAGTCGGTAGAGCAGAGGACTGAAAATCCTTGTGTCGGTGGTTCGATTCCGCCCTTGGCCACCATCTCTTCCGGCGTCATTTGTATTTTTCGAAAGCCTGTTCCAAACCCCTGAATCCAAGGGAAAGCCCCCCATTTGCCTTATAATTGACGGCTTTTCCGGGGCCGTCAGGTCCCTTGTCGTTTCAGGGTTCCGATGCAGCTTTTTGCTTTCGGCGTCAATCACAA